>JASFIT010000122.1:0-10789 GCA_050122535.1 Desulfobacteraceae bacterium
GATGTTGTTCAACATGAGATTCTTACGGGCAATCTCCACCGCCATCTCATTTTTGTCGATTCCCACCACCATTTCGGCTCCCAGTTTGGCCGCAGCGATCATGAGGATGCCGGTGCCGGTCCCCACATCCAAGACGTCATCTCCCTCCTTCAAGTAGGCTTCCATCATGCTTAGGCAAAGGGCCGTTGTTGGATGTGTTCCCGTCCCAAACGCCATGCTTGGATCTATCCTGATGACCAACGCATTCTCTGCTGCTGAGTGGTTACCATGTGGAGGTGTCACAACAATCTTTTCACTTACCCTTAGCGGCCAGTCAAGCCGTGAGTAAGGGTTGCCTCGAAAATACTTAACCGTCTCCTCAAATGACTTTTCCATTCGCTGGGATGCCCCATTTGACAGATGCCAACAGACCCGTCCGCCTCATTCCGCTTCTTTATTCTTTTTACTACGGACCACAGCCGACAGTCAACGGACTATCAATGCTCCGATCCACCTTCAGGAATATTACACAACTTACTAATTTCAGTCTTAGTACCCAAACTAGATGGTGAATTTGGGATTGCAGGTCATAAAATTGGTGTGAGACTAACAGAAGGATGTTTGAGAGAATTAGATCGTTGGGGGAATCTGCTTTTTTAGTCCTCAAGCCTCCTCAATGGTATGCTTGAGGATAAACTCCTCCAGCTTAAGGGCCTGTATTTGGGTAAGCTCTCCGAATTGCACAGCGCATCGCCGCATTGTCTGGGAGCCAGGAGATAATCTCTCTGGTATTTCCTGATCTGAAACGGTCTTAAACGGCAGCATGTCCAGATGAAAATCATCGCCTATCAAGAAGATGTCCAGTTCAGAAGATATATCCTCCTGGCTATGTGAGACCAGGTAACGAAATGCGAGGCCCCCTCGGCTGACGTCTATGATTTGGCCAATTTTGTCATAATGGGGTCTGACCGCTGCATAAGCACCCTCTTCTGCACGGAATCTCTTATGCTTCCTTCGCTCGACCACTTCAATTCTGCTCAATAACATTTTCATCCCCCATGAATTGGACCCGGAGAAAACCCTCATAGAAGGCATTCAACAGCGGGAAAGAAATACGCTTGATGATTTCATATTAGATTTGGAAAAGATAAATCGCAATCAGGGAAAACCTGATTTTTAGCTTCGAAATTCCTTATTTTTGGGTAAGGCTCAAGGGGGTTTCTGAAGGGGTGTGTTGTTTATTTGGCTCGCGCCCTAAAAAAGCAACTCCCGACAAAAGGTAAAATCTCCTGCCGGGAGCGGGGAGTGCATCCACGCGGGACAACTCCAAGACCTAGAAATAAGAAGAGATTAATGTAATTATACAAGGGATTTACGAAAAAGTCAAGTATTTTAAATAATTTATAAAGAAACCAGCCCATAGAAATTCCTGATTTTTTGGCTTGGAAATCCCCTGTTTTTTGTTAAGTCCTTGATATTCCATGCTAAGACCTGCGCTTTCACGTAGTGTCATCAGGAAAATAATTTCTGAGGGGCGGAAAGGGGCCCGATCCACATCTTCAACAATGCCCGCAAGAGTCGATTTTCCGGTGCCTTGAAAGAGGCGCCTGAGGCAGGCAATCAAGTATTGGCAGGCTGGAGAAGCTCTGACCGCAGTGTGGCGGCTGAGATAAGAGGCCACGTTGGAGCCTAGGTCAAAATCTGCAGAATCAGGCACTCAAATGCGAACCCTGAAGGAAGAGGCTTTTTCATTTACGTAATATAATATAAAAGCAGTGCGGTTGCGATGCTCAGCAGAATCGCCAGGCAACAATATGCGATGATCCATTTTCTGACCATCCGATCCCCTCTTCACCTCACCTTCAATGATTTTGGCCAAAGGTGAAGCACAAATCCCCTGCATTCTTTTAGAGCAAAAATGATACCAGGAAAGCACAACCTGATTTATCATTAATTTTCAACTACCTATATCTGGCTGCCGTAACCCTGTTCCAAACAGATGCACATGGAAATGTGCAGGGTTCACAGATTTCTGTGCATCTTTGAACCCATGGTCATACCAAAAATTGACAGGAGACAAAAACCAGCTAGGCAAAAAAAGCAGGGCCGGGCTGGCCCTGACTGGAGGCTATCAGATCAAAAAAGCATTGGCGCTTGATCACGTGGCCTGGTTGTACAGGATGAACCACATCCCACATCTCCCACATCCGATGGAGCCAGACCTTCAACGCCCATCGTGAGGTCCCCAGAAACAAAAAAAGGATAGGCCACGCCAACTAGTCCCTGTTTTTAAAGAATTTTGGCAATTATACCGATGGACTTTGGTGTTTTTGACCTATCCGGGTATCCCTTTATCACGGTAGCCAGGAAAAGGGAAGAAAAATCTGGTTATGACAAAAAAAATTTTATGCCCGTATGAAAACTCTAGGTGGAGTCCCAAAATCCTGGGTGTTACAAATCCTTTCCCCTGCCCTTGTGCACGGCAACTCCCTCCTCTTCTGTTATCTTACGCCTGGTACTCGGATCTTCAGTTGCTCTGAGGAAGAACCAAAAAACAATGCTCATGATATAGCCAACCACATAGAGTCCCGCTGCAGCCAGGAGGATCATCAAGCCCAGCTTAACAAACATGGGCTGTAAAGAGGCCCACGAATAGAAAGCTTTCAACAAATCCATCGGTAGTTCTCAACCCTGCCTCAATCTAGCCGCTCATCTCTCTCACGAGACGATTGAATCAAGAGGCGTGTATTCGAGCTCAAAGGTCTCTGCTACAGCACCATACGTGGTTTTTCCCAGATAGGTGTTTACACCCTTCCCCAGCGCGTCATCTTCTCGGATGGCAGGGAGTATGCCATGATCCGCCAGCTTCATGAGGTACGGGAGTGTGGCATTGGAAAGGGCATAGGTGCTGGTGCGTGGAACAGCCCCTGGCATGTTCGTCACCCCATAATGAACGATGCCTTCCTCAAGGTATACCGGATCAGAGTGGGTGGAAGGACGAATCGTTTCAATGCATCCCCCTTGATCCACGGACACATCCACAACCACGCTTCCCGCTTCCATCCTTCCCACCATGGCCCTGGTAACCAGGCGCGGTGCCTTGGCGCCCTTAACAAGCACCGCACCAATAAGTAAATCCGCCCATTTGACCCCTTCCGCAATGGTTAAAGGATTTGCGCTAAGGGTCGTGAGCCGACCGCGCATGACCTGCTCCAAATATCGAAGGCGGTCTGTGTTGATGTCCAGAATCATCACGTTGGCACCCATCCCCAGGGCAATCTGCGTCGCATTGGTTCCAACGACGCCTGCTCCGATGATCGTCACATCAGCGGGGCGGACACCCGGAACACCGCCCAGAAGCTTTCCCCGACCCCCATGCGTCTTCTCCAAATATTGGGCGCCCACCTGGACGGCCATGCGCCCTGCAATTTCGCTCATGGGGGTAAGCAGGGGCAGGCTTCCATCAGGACATTCGACCGTTTCATAGGCAATCCCGATAACACCGCGTTCCAGCATTTCAAGGGTCAGTTCCTTTTCGGCAGCAAGATGAAGATACGTGAACAGGCCCAATCCAGGACGCAGAAATCCATACTCGGACGGTTGAGGTTCTTTGACCTTGGCCACAAGATCTGCTCCCCAAGCCTCTTCGG
This sequence comes from Desulfobacteraceae bacterium, assembly GCA_050122535.1. Taxonomy (GTDB): domain Bacteria; phylum Desulfobacterota; class DSM-4660; order Desulfatiglandales; family HGW-15; genus JASFEQ01. The sequence continues at coordinate 3,630 of JASFIT010000122.1, forward strand.
CCGTGGGCACCAGTCGAGCGCCGCCCCATGTATAATTATCATTCCTAAAGCCGCTTCCTGCTCCTGCATCTTCCTCCACCAAGACCTCATGCCCAGATGCCACAAGCTGTTTGACCCCACCCGGCGTAATTGCGACCCGGTACTCGTCCTCTTTTATCTCTTTTGGCAATCCTATAATCATAGTTGATCCCGCCTTTGTACTTACTGAAATGATTTTGTTCTTTGCGTTGACGAATGACCTAATTTTCGGTTTCGTCTGTATATTTTACGCCAGTCGCAGAAATATTGGAAGGTATGTGCAGGAAAAGAAATTGGGATGGTGATTAGAATGGCATTTATTTCTTGAAGCAGCCCTTCATTCGCTTTATGAATTCCGTTTCTCTCACGTATGGAATAACCAGTCGGTATTTGGCCCGGGTCATGGCCACGTAGATGAGATTGGTCAGGTAGGCTCGTGTTAATTGGGTAGGCTGGATTCGATCCACACCGACTAAATAAACAAGATCAAAATCAAGGCCCTTGGAGCTGTGAATACTTATGAGTGAGACACGGTCAGTGGTGACGTCATACATCTCCTTGGCCCTCACATCCTGCGAAACCCATGTGGTGGGAATACCGGAAGCTTCCAATTTCTTGCGAACTCGCATGGGCAACGCCCTATTGTCATAGGCAAACCGATCCAGGCCATAGACCTTGTCATCATAAATGACGGCCGCCTCTGATCTCTTGAACTCCCCTTGACCCAAGCACGCAGAAAGATCGTTAATAAGAAAGTCCTCTACCTCGTCATAATCTGCAAGCTGCCGCAATTCTGGCAACTCTCCATGCAAGGCGTACGCATCCGGAAGAAGGGCAAGTTGCTTCTCAAGTCTTTCTGTTTCACCAATAAAACGCTGGGTGAAACCAAAGATCTCAGCTGTGTTCCGATATACTTTGCCCAGGTAGCTTGTCCTACCCACCGCCTGTATACCCAAGGACTTCCACGGGCCCCTTCGGCTGTACAGGTCCTGATACGAATCCAGGGCTATGACCAGATCTCCGCCTGACCGAAGCATCCCCAGCAATGTCTTCAGCATCTCATTGCTGAAATCCTGCCCCTCATCGATGAGGATGGCATCGAAGTGAGCAAGAGGGCCCTCTGCATTCGAGACCTTCGAGATGCTTTCCTCCACAACCATCTCGTAGTACTCGTTGTCCTCATTCTCATACTGGACCGGTTCTCCCAGAATTTGAGAACAAAGCTCGTAGAAGTGCGAAACTTGGATCCCCCCATGGCCCACACCGATACCTTTCTCCTGGATGAGCCTTTTCAGATAGCTCACGAGTGCGATGTTATAACAGACCAGGAGGATATTGTTCTTCTGGGGATGATATTGGTGAATATGACAACATCGATGGACCAAGACCAGGGTCTTGCCGCTGCCCGGCGGTCCTTTGATGATCTGGTGTCCGGACTTTAGACGCTTGGCCAACCTTGCCTGTGCCTCATCAAGGGCCTGAACCTCTCTCTGGAACCTGCTCTTTCCTGTGCCCTTGCGAAGCGGCAGCCTGATTTGGGACTCATGCCAGATTAAGGAACTGAGTGTCTCAATTTCTTTTGGCGTGAGCCCTGTGTACCGGAATGGAAAGGCCTCTGAAATCCTCTCTTTGAACTTTCCTCCCGATTCATCACACAGGATCTCTCCGTCCGCAGCGAGATCCTCCTTCAACATGGCCCGCTCAATTGGGATGAACCACTGAAGACCCCTGTCGAAAAACGCGTCACGGCCCATTCTGGGAAAGATGACCATCCTTCCTATGGGAATCCTTGACCCTCCCGCATGTGAGCCCGTGTCAGCCACAAATTCCGGAACATCTTTTAACATCTCCATCAGGGCATTCACGTATCCTTTGGCCTGTTTGTCTGGGCTCCTCTTTTTCCTTATCTTCTCTTTAACTCTGATTTTGAATTCGTCAGGCGTGTAGGAGATAATTTGTTGGCTGGACCAGTCTTTTACTTCGAGGACCAGGAGCCCAAGGGTCTTGCAGAAAAGCACAAAGTCGGGCTCTTTCCCTTTAGCGCCGATTGGAGGCTCGTACCAGCAGATAAAATCCTTGTCAGGCCTCGCCGCCTCCTTCAGAAATCGAAAGACCTTCTTTTCACCCTCGGTGGCATGCGCGTGACCCTCAATATGTTCAGGATGCATTCTTGCCATGACCAAAGACCCAAAACAAAGCAGACTTTTTCAAATATAGACAGGCTGTTACCCAGACAGAATTATCAATTCGCACCAAGTTTCATTACGCGCATGGGCCATTAAGTACCGATATGGGCCCTGATGCCTTTTCTGTAATACCTGGCGGGAGGCCTTCGTCCTTTTCGCGGCTTATTAGTGGGGGAAACCGCAGCTCCCGACTTGTCGGGAGAATGCGGAGGGGGCAAAACTCCCCCGCAGATAAGTCGCTGAAAAGACCAGGCCGGGAGCCTCGGTATGAAAGAAAAGGCATCAGGGGCCAACCATACAGCGTGAGCTGGGTTTTGGGCAACAGCCTGTAGAGACCTGTCGCCCCATTCCAAAGACCCACATCCATACTATTTCCTCCCTGCCCAAAAAAGGTCATTATATACCTATACGCAGCCCCCCATTTGTCAAGGGTAAAGCCTTGGCTCACCCTTTCGCTCAACCTGTTCTGGAGCCTGAAGACCCGCCTTCAATCTGTACAAAAAATGTCGGTTTTCACCAGTTTTGACGTTTTTTGTCAGAATTGCCAATGCCTGGGTTAATCCTTTTTGATCTAAGACCTCGTATTTTATTGATATATCCTACTTCCAGGATATCGGTACAAATCTTGCTTATTATTTTGGATTACACCCCAAAAAAACTGAACATTGATCAATCCACATGACCTACAGAAAAGAGTTGTCATGAAAAAGCACCATCTCATATCTAAATTGATTTATCTGCTTATTTTGGGCGGCTTGCTTCTATTTGGGGCGCCATCTGCTGCCTCAGAGCTCTTTCCCATGTATCCCTGTATCGAGCCGAACGTCTGGTTCTGGATAGAAGCCTACAGCAACTATTCGACCGCAGAGGGCATTATCCATGACAGCAACAATCTGAATATTATTTATGATGTCATTGAGTTACGGCCACCTGAAAAGCACGGAGCCAGGAAGGTAAACAGGAAACGGATCAAAAAAGCCAAGAGGAAATATAAACGTATATTGAGTAAACTGGCGAAGAATCCTTCCGCCCAGGACCCGGAGGCAAGATTTGTTGCGGCCCTATTCGGTCCTAATGCGGTTCCAGCCGATTTCCGAAGGGCTATGTACAATATTCGCTGCCAGACTGGCCAGAGGGATCGCTTTGTGAAGGGACTTATTCGTTCTGGCGCCTATATTGAGGAGATTAGGGAAATCTTTCGCGCAGAAGGTCTGCCCGAAGACCTTGCCTATCTGCCTCACGTGGAGTCTTCATTCAATCCCAAAGCGTACAGCAAATTCGGTGCTGCAGGCATCTGGCAATTCACGCACTCAACCGGCAAGCGGTTTATGACGATTGGCTATGCCATGGATGAACGAAGGGATCCCATTCGATCCTCCAGGGCCGCGGCAAAATTGCTGAAGCAGAATTATGAAAAGCTGGGAAACTGGCCCATGGCCATTACCGCTTACAATCACGGCGTCACGGGTATGCTACGGGCAAAGAGATCCAAGGGCAGCTATGAGGAGATTTTCAAGCACTATAAGAGAAGGCGCTTTAAGTTCGCCTCCAGGAATTTCTATGCCGAATTCCTGGCTGCCAGAGAAGTGGCAAAAAACTATAGACGGTATTTTGGCCTGCTCCAACTGGACAAGCCGCGTGACACGCGGGAAGTGCTTTTGGAGGGTTATACCACCATGGCCGACCTCTCCCGCCATTTTCAAGTGGACGTGGAAACCATCCACAGCCTGAATCCCGCGTTGCGCCGGCCCGTACTCAAGAACCAAAAGTATGTCCCTAAGGGATATGCATTGCGCTTGCCGGCCCATGCTGTGGAAGGAAAACGGGTTGCTTCTGCCGAAATGTTGGAGAGCATCTACAGGCTTCGCCAGAAACCGAGCCGCTTCTATCGCGTAAAGCGGGGGGACACCGTTGGTGAGATCGCGCAGATGCACGGGCTCAAGGTCTCTGACCTGATCGTGGCCAACAACCTCGATTCCAGGGCCACAATCTATATCAATCAGAACCTGCGGCTCCCTTTGCGGGGTGAAAAGCTCGAGAAGGTAGAGGCCACGCCTAAAATTTCACCTCAACTCGCCTCTGTAAGTGAGACCCAGTCAAAAAAGGTTGCCGTCATCCCACCCGAGAAAAAACAGCCCAAGTTCGAGGGAGAGACGCCTGCTTCTGATTTGCCGGTTACCCCGGCCGTGGTCGTGGGCAACCTGGAAGTGGAGCATGTGATTACGGAGGATGGCAGAAAGATTGGCGTTATTCGGGTGGAGCTGGAAGAAACACTGGGTCATTATGCGGATTGGCTTCGCGTTCCCACCTGGGCGATCCGGCGCTTGAACGGCTTGCGTTATGGGAAGTTCTTGCGAATTCATCAGAAAGTCAAAATACCGCTGGATAACGTCTCAAGAGAACAATTTGAACAAGCCCGAATAGAATTTCACCAGGAGCTTCAAGAGGACTTTTTCAGTGTCTACAAAATTGAGTCTGTGCAGATCTATCGGGTCAAGAACGGTGACAACATCTGGACACTCTGCAATGAAGTGTTCAAACTACCGCTCTGGTTAGTGAAGAAATATAACCCGGATGTGGATTTCTACAACTTGCGCCGGTCGGAGAAGCTGGCAATTCCCGTGGTGGAAAAACGGAGCGAAACCCCTAGCGAGACCAGGGAACTCTAGTCTGGCAACTTTCCTATTTCTTTATCTTGACATCTGTGATACGCTTATTAACTTCCAACTAACAGGAAAAGTAACTCCCTAATCCCATTTGTTTAGTGCAGGACATCTCCTAGATGTTTCGGCATGGAAAGGAAAAGGCCTCGTGATAATTAGGTGTATGCATGGTCTGATTGAAGGACAGTGCAGCGTTTGTCAGAAAATGGTTGAAAAGGGGCAAACCGAAAAGCTGCAAACAGCATCGAATAAGCCATCCCATAAAAAGAGAAAAAAGCTCAAGAATTAGTATCTGCCAATCAGAAACGATAAACTCCCTTAGCATCCCCCCCCCAAGTCCACCGTCTAATTTGGGTTATAAGACTCAAATAAAAAAGGCAGGGACATTTCTGTCCCTACCTTTAGATTGATCAATCGAGAAAATGAGCGTGGCGAGGAGCCGATTTATCTACGACTGAGCAACCACCACCAAGGTATACTTCCTCTTTTAGACCTTTTGCGTTCCTTCCATTTTTTGATGACTCTCTGCATTTTTTCCCTCGCCGCGGCCCTTACGAGTTTCCCCTTCTCTCCCCCTGTGATGTCTCCTGCTCTACAGAGCTCTCCTGTCACCCGCGCAATGCAACGTACCAGTTTGCCGTGGTTCTTCAATCCATCTTTATTATCACAGTGATCGATCATCTCTTGAAGAGTAGAGGTCTCGTTCTCACCTATTTCTACGGGTCTATCTATGACACTTGTGGTAGTGCTGCCAATGACAATCGGTTCAAAAGTCTGGGTAACCTCCTCAATCCCATTGCCATTGAAGTTTATCTCTACCAGACCACCCTCAGACCCATAATACGTGATTTGCAGCGCCGCGTTGCATGCACCAGGAGCGGATGGCGTGTAAGTCACCTCCACATCCAAGCTATCGCCCGGCTGAAAGTTGGCTACTGAACTAGGGCCATTGTATGTGAATTCGCTCGTACAGGTGGCGCCCGGATTCAAGAGCAGGGTTACATAGTATATCGATGTCGGACTTTGATTGGTGATTCCCACAGAAGTTGTCTTAAGATCTCCCAGCACCACATCTCCCAATTCCACAGTGAGCAGTGTATTTCCACCCTCAGTGAGCACTGCATCGAGATTCTGGTCCTCACCCCGCGCGAGACCTGGAAAAAACATGCCACAAACAATTAAGGCCACGAAAATGGTTACCATCCTCATGGCCATACGCTTTTTAACCATTTTCTAACCCCCCTTTTAGTGAAATTCCGCCCCCCTGTTATGGGCTCATACCTCTTGGAGCCAATTGGGAGCGCGCTTTTGGGAGCATCCCCCCTGGTCAGCTCGCCAAAAGAAACGATTGAAGTACTCTGGGGGTTAAAAACTGCAAATCTTGTTCCAAATTGATCAATTCAGAAATATGATTTTAATATCAGTAAGTTACGGGAATACTGCATTTGTGCACCGTGACCACATCACCCTGATATTTGCATAAAAATATCACATCAAGGGATACAGGTGAGAAAGGTCCGTAAAGCTCGGAATGGTTGGGCGCTACTCTTTCTTCTCCTTGGTCACACTGGCCATTTCTTCCAAAATTTTCTCTAAGCTTTCCAATTCCCTGCCGTACGCGGCCCAATTCCCTTGGCGCATATATGCCTTGGCCCTGTTGTAGTGCTCCAGAGCGGACACACCCAGGTTTGAAATATCCTCCGTTGGAGGCATAGACGGGGCAGCCAATGGTTTGGCGACTATTTCCCCACCCAATACGCTGTTCAAGGCCGAATCAAGATTTTCCTCCATAACCAGGCGATTGCCAAAGGCCACAATAACCCTTTTCAATTCCGGGATGGAAGCAGCCCTCCTTGGTCCTTGTGAAGCACCTGGCCCCCCTCTTCTGCGGGGTCTTCCAAAACCGCCGGGTTGAGGGGATCCTGCTGAGGTCATTTCGGTCTCTTCCTGTTTTGCCTCCAGGTAAACCGGCTCCACATAGATAAATGTATCACTGAGGGGAATCGCCAAAAGGTTGCCCCGTATGACTCTGGACCCTCTCTGGCCCCACAGGCTCAACTCCCGGGAGATCTCCGTCTGCTGATCCACCCTGGCTTCAATCTGCATCGGTCCGTAGACCAGTTTTTCCTTGGGTAATTTGTATACCAGCAGGTTTCCGTAGCCTGGAAGGTCACATCTGGCAGCCAGCCACCCGATCATGTTATCCTTCTTGGAAGGGGTAAAAGGGAGCATCAGGAGAAACTCCTCCTTCTCCGCTTCGGGCAGTTTTATGATGATATAGTACGGTTCCATT
>JASFIT010000123.1:0-10748 GCA_050122535.1 Desulfobacteraceae bacterium
GATCTCGGTCTCAAGGGATGGAAGACCCATTCCAATTATGGCGAAAACTATCTTGATGACAAAAAGTATTGGCCTATCTTCGAGCGGGCTGAAAAACTTGATGTACCCGTCTACCTTCATCCATCCTACCCCTCCATCCCTCAGCTAAAAACTCCTTACGGATGGGCCCTTTCAGGAGCCCCCTTTGGGTTCGGTATTGAAACGGCTATGAGCATGATGCGTCTTGTGCTGAGTGGTATTTTTGATAAACATCCAAACCTAAAGGTTATACTCGGCCATCTCGGAGAAGCCCTGCCTTTCCTGCTTTCGCGAATGGATTATCCCTATGTCATCCCATGGTTTGACAAGACAACCATACCGCCCCTTGAAAGGAAGCCCAGCGACTACATCAAAGAAAATGTTTTCGTAACGACCAGTGGAATGTACTATGAACCGGCGTTTATGTGCACATACGAGGCAATGGGGATAGAGAGAATCCTGCTTGGTACAGACTATCCCTACGAAGATCCAAAGGAATGTATGCGGTTTCTGGAGGGATTATCCCTGTCACAGGAGCAAAAGGGGAAGATCTACTCCCAGAATGCAAGGCAAGTAGGCGTTGCGGGGTAATGTTTCCAAGAATAGAAGGATGGAAAGTGTGAACTATAGATCAATCAACCTAACTTCACTAGGTCAAAGCGTAAACGTAAACCATGGTTTTATTTCAAGGAGATTAAAGGAAAATATCTAGAAAGGAGGAATTTAACAAATGAAAAGACAATTCATTATTGGCGGATTGGTGTTGTTGTTAGCTTTTAGCATGGTAGGTGTGGCTTCTGCACCCGTTGTTGCCGAGAAATTGCCAAGAGTGCTTAACCTGGGCACAATGCCTCCGGGGATGATTGTCAATGCGCAAGCCGTGGGCATAGCTGACATATGCAGCAAGAACACACCCATAAGAATTAAGGTTATGCCTTCGACAAACGAGATGGTGTGGGTCCCCATGACCGTAACTGGCGAAATTGACATTGGCGTGGCCAGCGCGCTACCCGCGCGGCAGGCATATCTGGGGTCATTTGTGTTTAAGGGTATAGCCAAAAAAGCAGGAGTCAAGAGTTTCCCTCTCCGCATCATTGCAGGTGGATCACCTCTGCGTGTGAACTTTGTTGTTCGTGGCAATGATCGAGCACAGAAGATACCCGACCTAAAGGGGAGAAGAGTAGTCAGCTTTCGTGAGGGGACGCATTTTGACCTTTATACCAAAGCTCGACTGGCTAACGGGGGGCTAACTCTCGCAGATGTAAAACAGGTCCCTGCTCCGAATCCCATAGAATCCGCCCGAGCAGTCATGGAGGGTCGCGCCGATGCAGGGGATCTGGCCGTGGGCGCACCTATTGCCACAGAAGCGGTAGCCAAGGTAAAGGCACGCTGGCTCCCCATGGACCCATCGCCTGATGCAGTGAAGAGAATGAAGGAGTATGTTGAAGTGGCTTATGTAAAAGAAGTGCCTGGTGGCGTACACATAGGGGTACCAAAGTCGCAGTATTTGATGCACATGGACGTTATCTTCGTGGCCCGTGAGGATATTAGTGAAGCCGCTGTCTATGCGTTGACCAAGGCCTTATGGGAACACAACTCTGAATTGGTAAAAAAGCCGGGATTATTTGAGTGGACTAAAGACAAATTTCTAACAAAAGAACCGCAGCTCCCCTACCATCCCGGCGCCATAAAATTTTACAAAGAAACGGGGCTCTGGACGAAAGACATGGAGGGATTCCAAAAAGCAGTTTTGGCCGAGAAGCCGTAGTTGGAGTTATAGGTAAGTACTTCGGAAGGTTGGTCATAACCCCATCCTGGTGCTAGGACGACTTGAAATGGCTGGAAAGGAAGACTATGAGCAACTTTCCGCTTATCTTTCGCATGGACTCGACGAGAGTCTATACAGAATCAGTGCAGAAATGGAGGAATAAGGAGTGCCCCGCACCAGGAGACATGGCGGTCTTCTAGGCATTGCAGAGAGAATTCTACTCATAAGCATCCCTATTATAGGCAGTATTTTTATACTGTATATTCCCCAACGTTTAGGAATACGTGTTTGGGTTGAACAGTACCTTGCCATATTCTTGGGATTAACGCTCTTTACCGCTTTCCTCACGACACCTGCAACCCGATTGGCACCCACTAAAAAGTTGCCCTGGTATGATGCTGTCTTGTGCATTCTTACTGTTGCGGTCAGTGGGTATGTGACCATTAATTGGCCCGACATCGTAGATACAGGAGGGATTATTACGGGAGCGAGGGTCGCACTGGGGATTACATCCATAGGCCTTTTGCTGGAGGCCACCCGGCGGTTTTTTGGATGGACACTAGTGGTGTTGGTCATCATCTTTATCCTCTATGCGCTTCTTACTCACCTCTTCCCCGGCCCCCTGTATGGTAGGTCAATTCCATGGCGTCGGTTATGCGTAGGCCTTTTCTTGGACAAGAGTGCTCTGTTTGGAATTACACTCAAGGTCGCAGCCACGGTTGTTCTCGCATTTGTCGTCTTCGGCCAATTGCTTTTTGCCACGGGGGGAGGGAAGGGCATTATCGACCTTACGCTCACCGTGTTTGGAAAGATGAAAGGGGGAGCAGCCAAGGTCCCTGTCGTGGCGAGCGGTGCATTCGGTTCTCTCTCAGGCATTGCTGTAGCTAATGTCTATGCGACGGGACAGCTAACGATCCCTTTAATGAAAAGGTATAAGATTGAACCCCATGTTGCGGGAGCCATAGAGGCCGTAGCTTCCACAGGGGGGCTCATACTGCCCCCAGTTATGGGCGTGGTCGCATTCATCATGGCAACCTTCTTGAACATAACCTATGCTGAGGTCTGCATTGCAGCTGCCCTGCCTGCCATTCTCTACTACCTTGCCTTGTACATTCAGGTGGATAGGTTTGTGGCGAGGCAAGGCTATGCCAGGTTGCCCGCGGAAGAGAGGCCGTCCATAAAGATTAGCGAGTGCTGGATCTTCATTCTGCCCATCGGTGTCCTGATCTACACCTTGTTTTTCATGGGATTAGAGGCGGAGGCATGCGCATTATATGCGGCAGGAACTGTTGTTGTGGTTAGCCTGTTTAGAAAGCAAAATCGTCTTACATTCCGTAAATTCGCACTCGCCCTAGAGGCTTCGGGACAGGGAATCTTGGAGATAAGTGTCGTTTGCGGTATAGCCGGTTTCATCATCGGTGTGGTCATGTTCACCGGCTTAGGTTTTTCTTTGACACAGGTGCTTGTGGAATTATGTCGGGGCAATCTCTTCCTGCTCCTGATTTTTGCAGCTTTTATGTGCATTATACTTGGCATGGGGATGCCCATTGTCACTGTCTACATCATAACAGCCATAATAGTGGCTCCGGTCCTGTCTAGTCTTGGTGTATCAGACTTGGTAGCTCACATGTTTGTTTACTATTGGGGCATGCTCTCTTTCTTAACGCCGCCGATCATGTTGTCTGTTTTCGCTGCATCTACGCTTGCCCAGGCGAACCATTGGGCCACTGCAAGGCTAGGCATGCGCCTGGGTATAGCTGCTTACATCGTTCCCTTTGCCTTTGTCTATAATCCTGCTTTGCTGGCAGAGGGCTCACCCCTGAAGATTGTCATTACTGCTCTCACCGCTGTCCTAGGAATTGGAATGGTAGCCATAGGACTCGAAGGCTACATTCTGGGAAATTTGAAGTGGACCCAGAGAATCTTGCTGGTGATAGGAGGACTGGCTTTCCTGGTGCCCAGCGGAATAGCCACATTTGCTGGGCTCGGCTTAGCAGTACTTCTGCTTTGCTGGGAATGGACAAGGTTCAAGCGTTCACGCGGATTGCAAAATGCGGAAGGTTGAACACAATCTGCCTTCACTTTCTGTTCCAAGTTTGACCTCCTCGCTACTTGGCTGCCAGGACGAATGGGTTTTTAGGCAAGAAAAGATAACAATCCCTTTTTTACTATATGAGAGGAAGGAAGAAACTCTAGTGACTGACTAGAAAACCTTGCGGCTATTTGAGGAGGAAGAGATGTCCAAAAAATTGGTAGAAGCCATAGTCAACATGAAGGAACAAGAAGCCGTCCAAATGGCTAAAGATCTCATCGACGGGGGAGAAGACCCCTTTAAAGTCTTAGGGGCCTGCAACCAGGCCATGGATACGGTGGGAAAACGGTTTGAGGAGGGCGCATATTTTCTGCCCGAATTAATCCTGGCAGGAGAAATGCTGAAGAAGATATCAGAGATTATAAAACCCAAATTGAAAGGCGAGGTTAAGAAGGAGCGTGCGGGGAAGGTAATTATTGGCACGGTCGAAGGGGACATACACGATATTGGTAAGGATATTGTTGTGTTCATGTTGGATGTGAATGGATTTGATGTGATGGACCTGGGCATCGATGTGCCGCCACAGAAGTTTGTGGATGCCATCAAGGAGTTTGGGGCCCCGGTGGTGGGGCTCAGCGGATTTCTGACCCTGGTTTTCGATACCATGAAAGAGACAGTGGATGCCATCTCCGAAGCCGGGCTGAGGGATAAGGTCAAAGTCATGATTGGCGGTGGCCAGATTGATGATGAAGTCAGGGAATACACCGGTGCTGATGCATACGGCCTGGATGCCATGGAAGCCCTTTCTCTGGCCAAGGGTTGGATTGGAGGTGGATAACGTGGGGAAAACAGGCGAAGAACTTTACAGGGAGAGACAAAAGAGAGTTCAGGATGCGATTCAACTCAAAGTTCCGGATCGCGTTCCCATATGGTTCCAGGACGCAAGTTTCTTTCCAGCCAAATATGTGGGCATGACTTTTCAAAAAACCATGTATGACAGCGAAAAATGCTTTGCAGCGTATAGAAAGACATTCATCGATTTTGAGCCGGATTTTTATTTTAACCCCGGTCATTGCTTTCACACGCCGGGAAATGCGCTGGAGGCCTTGGATTGTAAGCAGGTTAAATTGCCAGGACAAGGCATACCAGTTAACCATTCATTTCAATTTGTTGAAGCGGAATATATGTTGGCAGAGGAGTATGACGAGTTCCTTGATGATATGACAGGCTTTACCATCACCAAGTTCTTACCCCGGGTTTACGGGACCTTAAAGCCCCTTGAGACTATTCCACCCATAGGGGCTCTCTTGCTTGGATATTTTGGGACGAGCTTGAGTGCTGGGTTTGCCGTACCGGAATTGATCAACGCAGTGCAGTCATGGTGTAACGCTGGGAAAATCGTTCAGAAACATGAGGCCATAGCCGACGCATTTGTTGAGGAAATGAAAGCCTTGGGTTTCCCATTGGCCTGTGGTGCCATTACACTGGCTCCATTTGACCTGATTGGTGACATGCTTAGGGGTTTGCGCGGCGTACTCCTAGACATGTACCGGTGTCCGGATAAGCTTCTTGCAGCCATTGACAAGGTGACACCGTTGATGATTGGAGGGGCCCTGGAACAAGCAGAGACAAGCGGGTGCCCAGGTGTGTTTATCCCGCTTCACAAGGGATCTGATGGTTTCATGTCCCTGGAACATTTTGAAACCTTTTATTGGCCCAGTTTAAAAAAGCTCATTCTGGTCCTCATAGAGGAGGGATTGACGCCTTGCCCGTTTTTTGAGGGTATTTATACCGACCGTTTGGAGTATCTGGCTGATTTACCGAAAGGGAAGATTCTCGGATTTTTCGATAGAACGGATATTTACAAGGCCAAGGAAATCATTGGTGACACCATGTGTATGTCAGGGTTTATGCCACTCTCCGTATTGCAGACAGGGACGCCCCAGAAAGTGAAGGAAAGGGCCAAAGAACTGATTGATGTGGTGGGTAAGAACGGCGGCTACATCATGGGACCCAGAAGTGCCATGGATGAGGCAAACCCCGAACTGGTGAAGGAATGGTTTGCGTTTACTAAGGAATATGGCCGATACCAATAATTAAGAGAAAAGGGATCGGGTTGATCACAGTCAAAATAGGGACGATTTTAGATCTAAAAAGGATTCTCGGCCAAAGAGAGGTGGAAATATCTGTGCCAAAGGAAAGCACCTTACAAGAGCTTCTTGTTACGATGGTAGACACCTGGGGGGATGAGTTAAGATCCCGTTTATTCGAACCCAACAGCAATAGTCCCCTTCCACACATTCGATTAATGGTTAACGGGCAGGACATAGCTTTCCTCAATAGACTGCAAACAGTGCTTAAAGAGGGAGATGAGATACTGATTCTACCGCCTGTAGGTGGAGGATGATAGGGATTGAAATTCTTACAAAGCAATTGGAGGCATTAAAGAACAACGTAAAACCTGCAGCAGGAATGAAAGAAGGGAAGTTATGTCTTTAGAAAAAACGAAAATTGTCGTAACGGGAGCTTCCTCAGGCATCGGCGCTGAGACTGCGAAGACGCTCAAGACACAAGGTGCAACGGTTGTCGGCGTTGATTGCAACGAGCCGCAGGGGTATGTTGATCAATACATCAAGGCAGATCTTGCTGATCCTGTCTCAATTGAGGCCGCGGCCGAAGCAACGCCGAGCGGAATTGATGCGCTGTGCAACATTGCTGGTTTGCCGCCCACAAAAGGCCGAGTGGCTGTACTCAAAGTCAATTTCCTGGGGCTCAGGCACTACACCGAACAGCTTATAGACAAGCTGAACGACAACGCGTCCATTGTTAACATGGCCTCTCTTGCCGGGCATGGCTGGCCAGAGGCTGGGACGCAGATAAAGGCATTCCTAGCGTTGAGGGATTTCAATGCAGTAGAGGCATTCTGTAACGAACGCGGCATAGATGACGCGCGCTGCTACTTCTTCACAAAAGAGACGATCATCGTATGGACCATGATGAACCGCTGGACCTGGCGGGAACGCGGAATCAGGATAAATTGCGTCAGCCCCGGCCCGGTGGAAACACCGATCCTCCCGGACTTTCTTGAAACCCTGGGCGAACGGGCCGAAGAGGACATGAGAGTCATGGATCGTCCTGGCCAACCGAAAGATATTGCGCCAGTTGTCGCCTTCCTGTGCAGCGAAGGCAGTGGGTGGATAAGGGGCGTGAATATCCCCTGTGATGGCGGTATGAGTTCACATATTCTTTGTGAAATGCACGGACATGTTTAGTCCGCTGGATAGGCAATGTAATCCGTTAATCGGGATCTAATAACGCTAACGTATTAAAAGATTAGAAAGTAGGCTTATAATGTACAAAGGTGGATATACGGGAAAGATTTTGCGGATCAATCTTACAGATCAAACGGCAAAAGAAGAACAATTACCTTTAGAAATCGCCAAGGACTATATTGGGGGCGCGGGATTCGGGATCAAGTATCTCTATGATGAGGTCCCGGCCGGTGCGGACCCCCTTGGTCCTGAGAACAAACTCATCTTTGCCTCGGGTCCCTTTTCAGGGACCACCATACCCTGCGCAAGCAGGATGGCCGTTACAGCCAAATCGCCTCTCACGGGTGCGGTCGGTATGGCCCTTACAGGGGGATACTTCCCCGTTGAGTTGAAATTTGCGGGATATGATGCCCTGATCATTGAAGGAAAGGCGGAAAAGCCCACCTATGTCTCCATCAAGAAAGGTGATGTGAAGTACCGCAGCGCCAAGAAGGTCTGGGGCATGAAGACCACGGATACCCAGCAGATCATCAAGAACGAAGTGAAGGACCAGAATGTGAGGATAGCCTGCATCGGGCCGGCTGGTGAGAACCTCTCCAAGATGGCATGTATTATTAATGAGCTGAGGGCCGCAGGGCGAAAAGGATTGGGTGCAGTCATGGGATCCAAGAATCTCAAGGCCCTAGCAATTAGGGGGCGCGGGAAAGTACCCATAGCGGACAAGGAGAAACTGAAGAGCGCAAAGGGAGTATTTACCAAGGCCATGAAAGAGAGTCGTGTGCTCTACCCTCATTTTTCCAAGATTGGAACCCCCATGGTGGTGGATCATACCTGTGCCATTGGGATCTTTCCGGGCAAAAACTTCTCGGCCACGGGTGCGTTTGCTCCCGTGGATAAGATCGGGGTGGACGTACAGATGACGCGGGACACGGGCAGTGAAAACTGCTATGGGTGCCCGGTTGGCTGCACTCAATTGAGAATGGCCAAGAAAGAACCCTATACGGGCATCCTGGCTGAGGGTCCTGAATTCGAGACCTATTACAGCTTTGGTGGCGTAACGGGTGTTGATAACATCGACGCCATCATTGCTGCGGACCGGCTGGCCGATGAACTGGGGTTGGATTCCATCTCTTCGGGCGTGACTGTTGCTTTTGCCATGGAGTTGTATGAGCAGGGCATTTTGAGCGAGAAGGACACTGCGGGTCTTGCCCTCAATTTTGGGAATCATGAGGCCATGATGACGCTTCTCAGGCTGATGGCCTTCCGTGAAGGGATCGGTGAGGTCCTTGCAGATGGTGTCAAGGCTGCGGCTGAGAAGATTGGTAAGGGTGCGGACAAATTTGCCATGCATGTAAAGGGACTCGAACTCCCCGGTTATGACGTTCGGGGCGCCAAGGCCCATGGGCTCAATTATGCAACGGCCTATACAGGCGCAGACCACAACCGGGGCTACGCGTTCCAGGAGGTCTTCGGGGATCCCATTCCCTATAAAGTAGATAGATTTGCCACAGAAGGGAAAGGCAAGCTCACAAAGTGGAACCAGGATGTAAGAACGGCCACGGCTGATTGTCCCACCATGTGCGTGTTCCTTCTGGACATGGCTGTAACTGCTATAGCCACCCAAAACACCGCTGACCTGATGGAGGCCACTACAGGGCTTCAATACACCCCTGATGAGGTTCAAAAGGTGGGTGAGCGGATTAATAACTTGGCTAGGGCCTTCAATGTCCGAGAAGGATTTACCCGCACTGATGACACGCTACCTGAAAGATTAATGACCGAGCCGTTGGAGGCAGGGGCGTCAAAGGGACATTTCATCAGCAAAGATGATCTTAAACAGATGCTGGATGAATACTATACAGAGCGAGGTTGGGATCTGAACACGGGCGCTCCAACAAGAGAAAAGCTCGCAGAACTCGGTCTCAAGAAGGTAGCCGATGAGTTAGCCAAGATATAATAGGTAAAAGAATAAAGACGGAAGTCGATGTCTTGAGTGTGGACGTTGTTCGGAGGTATGTCCAGAAGACGCGGTTGAAGCATCGAAGGGGATCTAAACGAGTTTCAACCTTTAACTCGTCCCATTTCAAGACCTGACCCCGATTTCTCATGCCTTACAACAAGAACCATAAACACACGCCCAAGATGGCCATGATGACCAAGGTAAGCCCCAAAGCGTAATGACCGGCCCGGGGTTCCCTTTCCCCCATAAGCGTAAAACTGGCCGCGATGGCAAGGCTTAAAAGGCAATACCATATGGCTGCCAGCAACCACTTCCACCAGGCCATCTGCAGGCCGAGATCCTTGGCCCACACCGGCGCACCGGCAATCATCAAGGCATAGATCAATCCCATCACAATCCAAAATAGGGGTCGTGCGATCGTTGAATACAACAGCATTCTCTGCTCCTTTCTACCAGGTCTTGGGGACATCAAACCACTTATCAGTCTGAAGCCAATCGGGTGGCTCATGATACGTGGCATTTTTTCCCGTAGGGGGCGGCATAAATTCATTGGCTTTAGGATACTTGAACAGGCTTTTCTGTCCCCATAAGAGCAGGCTGGCTGCTAGGCCTGTGGGATCCCGGGGGTCTATGTATTTCGAAAGCGCATGGACCCAGTTGTTTTTGCGGCTATAGGGGCAAACGGCCAGACATATCCGACATCCTCTCGCACGGCTCGTCGCCACACTCGCCCATGTATGGTAACAGAGTTCATCTCTGATAACCCATCGCTTGTATCCGCGCACCAATTCCATATCATCTTTATGGCTGATGGCACCGCTAGGACATTTCTCAGCACAAATTTTACATTTTTTGCAGAAGTCCATGATACCAAGATCAACAGGCTTATCCACCTCCATGGGGATATTGGTTGTCACAACCGCCAGACGCGAATTGGCACCCAACTCAGGTGTGATCAGGAGGCCATGCCGACCCTCTTCCCCCAGACCCGCATCGATGGCGATGGGCGGAGTGACCATATCATAGAAGCGCGGCGGAACATGGGATCTTGCCGGGTAACCCAGCTCCTGAATAAAAGTTTCCAATTTCCCTGTCATGAATCGTTCTCTGGAGTAGGCGTCGTATGAGGTCCCGTAGGTGGGGTTCACATAGAACGAATCCCATTCATGGGGTGTAACCGTCACGATGGCATATTCCCAGTGGGCAGGTATGTCCCAATTGCCAGGACCCACGCCGCGCAAAAATCCCTGGTAACACCAGTCAGGATTCAGTTTTGTGATCCCCACCAGCGTGGCGCCAAAGGTGTGGGCAATCTTCTTGATAAATTGAGAGGCGTGCCTGGGGCTTTTGAATGGGAGTGGCTTATCCCTGCGAATCCCTCGAAAATCCCATTCCTCTGGCGGCCCCTTCGGCTCAGGTGGGAAGAATCGGTTCGGGTCGAATTCCCCGGTGTGATCCTGGTAAGAAGAGCCGTGTGCGTTGGACCAGGCATCGGCAATAGCAAACTGGACCTTGAAATTCTCCCAGTTGGCCTTTTGCTGCTTCATCAGTTCAAAGGCCTTTAATGTTAGTTTATACCTTTCCGGCTGTCTCATAAAAAAACTTTTCAACGGCTCAGGAAGCTTTTCAATCCCCATTGCAGGCGTCCACGTGGATTCACCACCTTCAGGTGGATGCATGAGTTCTCTAATTGTTCCA
>JASFIT010000124.1:0-10732 GCA_050122535.1 Desulfobacteraceae bacterium
GCTGGAGCGCCCAAGTCAAAAGCGAATTCCACAACAGCCTTTCCTTCTAGCTCATCTCTGGAGACTTGCGAAAACTGGATTCCTTTTTCCGCGAGATAGCCGAGGAGGGATTCTTTTACTCTCTGGGCATTCTTCATAGCCGATAAGGGTGCTCAGCTAGGCGCTGCTATTCCCCTTCAGCCGTTTCCTCCCCGGCTCCAATGAGGGGCAGCACCTTGTCCACATTAAAGAATACCAAAAAACGCGTCTTTCCCTCTTCCTTTTCCGATGCATACCTCTTGCTTCGAATGGAGTAGAGAAGATCGCTATCCTGTTCTTCTCGCAGCTTGCTCAAGAAAAGACGAATACCTTTATATCCAGTGCCTTCTTCCTTAAAGAGATAGGCTGCGTGGTTATTGGATTGCAGATTGGCATGTGTTAGACGGTCGGCCATGATAAATGCGATCGACCCATCGTCCATAAAATGGGGTTTGCCGTAAATGGCCGCATCCACCTTTCCCTCAGCATCGGCAGTTGCAAGCACACCATGACCTTTGACATTTTCAAAATACTCACGAAGTTCCATTTTTTGTCCTCCTCATGTGATTGGATACTCTGCGCACAAAATTATTTGTCTAACATTAAGAATCGCGGCCTAATTTTTCAAGGGTAAACCATTTATAATTGCGTTCCGCCCCACCCAAAACGACGCGGTTTTTGTGCACCCTAAAAGGATATAAGATTGGCGCATTATATGACAAGGGCTCTATTGACAACGTAGTGTGAATGTTTACATTAACCCATAATAATAGATTGGTAAAGACGTTAACCCGCCCAAAAATGGGGCCGCGAGCCGGGTTGCACTATATGTGACCCGGCTTTTTTGATGGAGGTGAAGGATATGAATACAGAGCAATGTGATGCGGCAGAGAAGGTTTCCCCCATGAGTCCGATCTTTTCAAGGGAGGCTTTTGCCAGACTTGATGAAAGCGATGACGCGCAATTTTATGCGACAGACCGATTCGTGAGCCACCTTGATTCTCTGGCTTTGGAGACGGTGGAAAAACTGATTGGTGAACTCATAGTGGAAGAAAGCCCGGTCATACTAGATTTGATGGCAGGCTGGGATTCTCACATCCCCGAAGAACTTGAGCCATCAAGGGTGGTGGGGCTGGGTCTAAACAGAAATGAGTTATCTGAAAACAAATCCCTTTCTGAGATCGTGATCCATGACCTGAACAAGGATCCAATTCTTCCCTTTCCGGACGAGACCTTTGATACCGTTATCAATACGGTGTCAGTGGACTATATGACCAAAGCGGTCCAGGTTTTTCAGGAAGTGGGTAGAATTTTGAAGCCAGGTGGATTGTTTCTGGTCATCTTTTCAAACCGCATGTTTCCTGAAAAGGCCGTAAAAATTTGGAAGGAGTCCAGTGAAGACGAAAGGGTTTTACTTGTAGAGGATTTTTTCAAAGAGGCCAGTCTTTTTGAAAAGGCATCTGTATTCGTTTCAAAGGAAAAACCGCGGCCCGAAAATGACAAATACTCTCATCTAGGCATTCCCAGTGATCCCATTTATGCCGTCTATGCCGATAAGAGGGGGGGAAGTCCCTGCAACGCAAGACCCGTGGTAACCATGGCCTATGGCGCTTTGTTGGAAGGTGACGAGTTGGAAAAAAGAAAGAAAGCGATCAAAAAGACTTTGTGTTGCCCTCACTGCGGAGCAAAACTCAGGAAGTGGGCAGTGCCAGATAACCCGTTCGCCTGTGCTTGGGACAATGATTTTATGTATATCTGTTTCAATGACACCTGCCCCTACTATGTAAGAGGTTGGGATGTTATGCAGCAAGAAGGGACTAGTGGGGTCTCGTACCGACTCATGTATAATCCTAAAAAGGACCGTTGCCTCCCTGTGCCCGTTCCAACCCCTAAAGCGCTCAAGGAAGGCATTATAGATTGAAAGAGTGCACGAATTTGTTTCCCTCCTACGCTCTGATGTGATAAGAAATTCTCTGCTATACAGGAGATGAATGAACGCACCTGGAACCGGGGGAAATTGCAGATGCTTGAAAGGATAAAGGCTCTGGTCAAAGAGAAAGATATCTGTGTACTCGCAACTGTCGGTGGCGAAAAGCCCCATTGTTCTCTGATGGCTTATGTGACCAACGATGATTGCCGTGAGATTTACATGGTAACCCATAAAGAGAGCAGAAAGTATGAAAATTTGATGGAGAACGCATCCGTCAGCCTCCTGATCGATACGAGGGAAGAACACCCCGGATCACGTCGTCCGGAAGCAAAGGCGCTGACCGTGAGCGGTACATTCAAGAAGATAGATGACAAGAACAAGAAAATCCAAGTGCGTTCAAAGTTGCTGGACAGGCATCCCCATATAAAGGAATTCCTGGACCATCCCGATGCAGAGATCTTATGCATCAGGGTGGGGTCCTTCCTATTTTTAGACGGCCTGACAGACGCATATTTTGAGACGGTTGAATAGTTTGAAAAGGACATTCTTAAATCCTTCACCCAATCCTCTTCTTAACTGTGATCGATAACAGCGGGTCCGTTGGCTGTACATTAAGGAGATCGCATTGCATTCCGTACCCCAGCTTCGTATTCAAAAAACCAATAACGCTCCCGTGAATCCTGATGGCGATTTCGTCCTTTACTGGATGATCGCATTTCGACGAGTCCATCGGAACTATAGTCTGCAAAGGGCCGTGGATTGGGCCAAGGAACTGAAAAAGCCGTTAATCGTTTTGGAGGCTTTGAGGTGCGGTTATCAATGGGCCAGCGACCGACTCCATCGCTTCATACTAGATGGCATGGCTGATAATGCCCGCAGTCTAAAAAAATCTAACGTCCTTTACTATCCCTTTGTGGAAGAGGTGAAGGGTGAAGGAAAAGGCCTCATTGAAGCTCTTGCTGAAAAATCTTGCGTCGTGATAACGGACGACTTTCCCGCTTTTTTTATTCCCCGCATGGTAGCCGCTGTTTCCCAAAGGCTTCCTGTTCTTTTGGAGCAGGTGGATTCAAACGGGCTTTTACCAATGCGGGCGGCGGACAAAGTGTTCACAACAGCGTATGCCTTTCGTCGATTCATACAAAAAAATCTTCCTCCCCACTTGACCGACCAGCCAAAGCCTCATCCCCTCAAAGGTGTGAAGCTGCCGACAGTCCGTTCACTTGCCAGAGAAATTGAAAGACGTTGGCCCTTGGCGTCCTCCCAGCTTTTTGAGGAAGACCCAGAAGTCCTGGCCAAACTGCCCATTGATCATGATGTGGAGGTGGTGGAAGCGCGGGGCGGTTCAAAACGAGCAGAAGAGGTCCTTCGGGCGTTTTTGCAGAACCGTCTTTCCCTCTACCCAGAGAATCGCAACCATCCGGACGAAGAGGGAACCAGCGGACTCTCTCCTTATCTCCATTTCGGTCATATCTCAGTGCATCAGGTATTCGATCGCGTTATGGAAAAAGAGGAATGGTCGACCAAAATGATTTCTAACAAGACGACAGGCAGCCGAAGTGGATGGTGGGGTATGAGTGAAGCCGCAGAGGCCTTTCTGGATGAGCTTGTCACCTGGCGAGAGCTGGGTTTTAACATGTGTTGGCAGCAAAATGATTTTGATCAATATGACAGCCTGCCCAATTGGGCTCTGCAAACTCTGGGTAAGCATTCAAAGGACAAAAGACCCTATCTATACACTTTGAAGGCGTTCGAAACAGCCAAGACCCATGATCCTCTCTGGAATGCTGCCCAGATCCAACTGGTCCAAAAGGGGCGGATTCATAATTATCTGAGGATGCTCTGGGGGAAAAAGATTTTGCATTGGTCAAAGACCCCAAGAGAAGCCCTGCAAGTGATGATTGAGCTGAATAACAAGTATGCCATGGATGGCCGCGATGCGAACTCATACAGCGGGATTTTCTGGGTCTTGGGGCGTTATGACAGGGCATGGGGGCCTGAGCGGGATGTTTTTGGAAAGGTTCGATACATGAGCTCCAAGAACACCGCAAGGAAAGTGCGGCTTAAAGAGTATCTAAACAAATATGTTCCAAATTGAGTGGTGCGATTAAGATGAGAAGTTTCAGGATCTAGGCAGGTGACGGTCCACAAAAGTCTTAATGGCGACAGGATATTCAGGCGCGAGGCTGGAACTACTGTGGTCTGAACCTGTGGCAACGAATAGTTCCGCGCGACCAGCGGGAAAACTATCCATGAGTCTCCACACATGATGGAGGGGAAAGTTCTGGTCCTTTGAACCGTGGATAAGCAGTACAGGGACGTCGATCCCTGGAGCCAGTTTAACGGGGCTGACTGAATCCAGGCCCATTTTGTAAAAGATGTCCATCCAGAGGACCACCATGGGTGCAAAAAAGATCCCGAAGAAAGTATTGTAGTTACGATAGAGATTTAATAGGGCCTCTTTGGTCCGTGCGTAACAACCTTCCAGGAAAAGGAGCTTTATTCGCTCAGAATTCCGGCTTGCTGCGATAACCGCGGCTGCTGCACCAGCCGAGTGTCCATAAAGCAGAACAGGTTCATTCACCCAACTTAATACGGCCTCAATATCCTCTGCAAAACGGAGGGCATTCATGAAGCGCTTGGGACTTGAACCGCCATGATCCCGGGCGCTATGCATGACCGTGGTGAATCCTAGTCTCCCAAAAACTCTGGCCCTGTCAACCATCCTGTCCCGATTCCTACTCCACCCATGAGCCAAAACAACCACACCCCTTGAATGGCCGGCAGGGTCGACCCTCCAGACCTCTAATGACCCTCCATCAGTGGTAGGGATTCGGGTATCAATGACTTTGCCCCAATCCGGGGCATCCTGTACAGGTTGCCTTGGTAGCTGGTGTACCAGGTAGGTGAAAAAGAGCGTCAGTATCAGGTAAATAAGGCATGCAACGAGGACGTAGATCCACATAAGGCTTTTTCGTTCCCTGGCTCATTGTATATACATATAGATGGTCTGGATTATGCTATCATTCTTAAGTACTTGCGCCATCAATAGCGCTATTCTGGCCATTTCACAAGCCCTATTCGGACTGCGAGATTTTTCCCCTGTTAAATTGGGATTCCCATATCATTTGTTCTATTTTTTTCTTGTCTTTTGGTTAATTTTGGTCTAAAAATGATTGTTTCAGACAAATTTTGCAAAGCCTATTTCATATGTAAGCGTCTATCATCTAAGATTTGGAATTATGGAACAGGTACTGCTTCTAAATATTACCTATGAGCCTTTGAGAATTATCAATTGGAAAAAGGCTATTACCATGCTTTGTCTCGGCAAAGTGGAGGTGATCGAGGAGTATAGTCGTGAAATTCATTCTGTCAGTTTCACGGTTAAGCTGCCCTCCGTGGTACGTCTTCTAAGGCTGGTCAAAAGGCCCAAGACCCCTGTCAAATTTTCCAGGCAAAATATCTATGCAAGAGATCGTTATAAGTGCCAATACTGTGGTGAGAGATTCGCTACAGAGGATCTCACCTATGACCATGTCATACCCAAGTCTCGTGGGGGAAAGACGCAGTGGAAGAACATCGTGACCTGTTGCATTGACTGCAACCGGAAGAAAGGCGGGCGATTACCCTCCGAGGCCTCTATGACGCTTGTCCGCAAGCCTAAGCGTCCCACATGGGTTCCGGCCCTCAGAATCACCATAGGCTACAGGGAAATCCCGCAGACCTGGCGGGATTACCTCTATTGGAATGTGGAGCTTATAGAATAAAGTCGTGCGCCCGCATCATGGTTTGTATAGAATAATTAGCCACCCTGCATTGTAAACGCGATGACTTCTTTATTTTATGGCTGAAGCAATTTTTTTCGCAGTTTCCTTGATCGCCTCCATATCACCCTCTTTCAAATTCCAGCAGCTTACGGGCAACTCAGGGCTATCACCGGTGCGGGGCATGAGATGAAGGTGATAGTGCATAACAACCTGGTTGACTCCTCGACCATTTAACTGTAAGACAGCCACCCCTGTGGGGTTGAGGGCCTCTTTTATGGCATGAATGATTCTTTGGGAGGCCAGATGAATGGCTGAGAGATCCTCACCGGGTATCTCCCAGAGGTTTTCGGCATGCTTCTTGGGGATAATAAGGGTATGCCCTTCGGCAATGGGGTTGATATCTTCAAAGGCGAGGACGCTGTCGTCTTCATAGACCTTGAAGCTGGGGATCTCTCCCTTTACGATCTTGCAAAAAATACAATCCTCCATCTCATTCCTCCTTTCCTCTGATCTCTAGCCCTAACGCTTCATTTCCATCATCTCTTGGATTGTTGATTTCCTTTCTTCCGGAAGATCTGCTCTCTTCTTGATATTCATGGACCTCATGACGTCAAAGGTCCCATCCTCAAAAAAGACGGGGACCTGGGTCAAGTAATCCGGATTTTGGCAGCACCCTTGCGCAAAATAGTATCCTGGCCGCCTCCCCTCTTTGAAGCGGCCCCTTGCCAGGGTTAGGGCCTCTTTTGAGATGACCATGCCCACTTGGCCGGTAAAGGTGGACACCATATCTCCGGGTTCAAAAAGCCTCTTTTTTTCCACCAGATCTCGCCTCATATAAATGCTTGAAACAGGATCTTAGTATTTGATAAGCATTCTGTCGAGGTATTTCTGATATGAGCGTGGATGATATTCGAAGAAGGTTAGAGAAGCTGGCCGACAAAGAATAGGCTCAAGTGCTGCAGCGATTCTTTAAAACAGGACCAGGAGAATACGGGGAAGGGGACGTCTTCTTGGGAATTAAGGTTCCTGAGCTGCGGAGGCTTGCCAAGGAGTACGAAGGAATAGCCCTAAAGGGGGCGAAGCAACTACTCAGATCTCCCATTCATGAGCAAAGGCTGTTGGCGCTCCTGATCCTCATTCGCAGGTTTTCAAAAGGAGATGAAGGGACGCAAAAGAGAATCTATGATCTATATCTAAAAAATACCCAATATATAAACAATTGGGATCTCGTAGACGTGTCAGCTGAACATATCGTGGGTGCCTATTTGATGGAAAGAAGTAAGACACCACTGTATGACTTGGCCAAATCTGACAGTTTGTGGGAAAGGAGGATTTCTATCCTGTCAACATTCCATTACATCAAGCACGGCCAATTTTCTCAGTCGCTAAAGATTTCGAAAATGCTACTCTCTGATGAAGAGGATCTAATTCATAAGGCGGTGGGCTGGATGCTCCGTGAAGTGGGCAAACGCCATCTGCCTGCCGAAGAGAAATTTTTAAGCGCACATTACAAGATAATGCCGCGGATCATGTTACGGTATGCCATTGAAAGATTTCCAGAGCGCAAAAGACAACGGTATCTCAAAGGCAGGATTTGAAGAACATGGGCAAGTATGCAACATACGAAGAGCTGGATCGCCATCAAAGGGAAGGAATAGACTATCGGGTGCGCATTCGAGAGGGAGACTCGGGTATCGCTATCGTTGCCCCGCATGGCGGGGGCATTGAACTGGGCACCATGGAGATAGCGAAAGAGGTTGCGGGGATTGAGCACACCTTCTATGGTTTTGAAGGGATGAAAGCAACCGGCAACGCAGATTTACATATCACAAGTAAAAAATTTGATGAGCCTCGTTTGGATAGCATTATGAGAAAAGTGGAGATCGTGCTCACCGTTCATGGTTGTGAGGGTGAAGGGGAAGTGGTATATGTGGGGGGCCTCCAGAAGGCAATGAAACAGAAGATCCATGAAGCCCTTTCTGATTCAGGGTTCCGGGTAAGGATGAGTCCAATACCCATGATGGGAGGGGAAAGTCTACAGAACATCTGCAACAGAGGCCAATCTGGCGCTGGTGTTCAATTGGAAATATCGAAGGGGTTGAGAAAGAAGATGTTCTTTGACTTGGAGACTCACAGGGGCAGAAATATGAAAAGGGATGTTTTCCATAAGTTCGTATCCGTATTGAGAAAAACGCTTGAAGAGAACCTGGTTTAGGGACATGTCAACGCTCGCTCTAAACCACGTTCTCTATGAGTCTAACACCACAGCCCTTTTATCCCTCCGGGCCGTAGGGAAGGCCGTATCTATTGTGTTAGGGGCGGTGTCAGCAAAGCTGGGTACCTTGAGGCTGTGTCACAATTCGTCATCCCGGCCAAGTCCCGCGGAGCGGGATGCAAGCCGGGATCCAGGATAATTTGGTATGACAAGATTTTCCTAGATTCCGGGTCTCGCCCAGAATCTTTGGTCTCGCCCGGAATGACAGGTTCATCGCATTGTGACACTGCCCCTTTAGGCCCGGACTATTCACTCGCCCACAAGAACACACGGAGACAAGCAAATGCGAAAAATATATGCGCACATAAGAGCAAGGCGTTTGACAGGACTGGGATGGGGACTCCTCGTTTTTTGCGTGCTCTTTCCAGCCTGTTCGACAGATCGCCAAACGCATGAGGGGCTTCGGGCCGTTCTTTGGGTTCAGACATCAGCCGAGTATCAGGCTTGCGCTGAGCAAGCGTATCGAGCGGCCAAAGAGGGGCTCGACCTGGCCCTCAGTAATAAAGACTGGACAGCTGCCCCAGAGCAATTGAAGGAATACCAGCATCTCCCGCCTGCGGTGATACTGGATGTGGATAGGACTGTGCTCGATAACGCTCCATTTCAGGGCCATTTGGTCAAGGAGGGTCGGGCATTTACCAGAGACCTTTGGGAGAAATGGGTGTCTATGGAAAAGGCACTTCCTGTACCCGGTGCCCTTGGGTTCGTCAAATACGCAGAGAGCAGGAAAGTGGAGATTTTTTATGTCACCAACAGAACGGCGAATCTGGAACAGGCCACCCGGAATAATCTTGAGAAATTGGGTTTTCACACAAAGACAGAACCTGACACGCTTCTTATGAAAAGGGAAAAAGGGTGGAGTTCCGATAAATCCTCTCGGAGGAGGCATGTGGCAAAAGACTATAGGATCCTTCTTTTGCTTGGTGACGATTTTAACGATTTTGTGACAGGTGTGAGAGGTAAAGGCGTCACCCTGAAAGATCGCACGCGCTTGGCGAATCAGTACAAATCCTACTGGGGGGAGAAGTGGATTATGCTTCCCAATCCCGTTTACGGATCCTGGGAAGCAGCCCTATATGAGTTCGAGTATGGACTCCCACACCCTGAGAAGCTCAAGAGCGCATATAAGAATTTAAAGACCATGGAATAGGGGGCAACCCACCTTTGCACTAGCTACGGCGCTGCAAGCCCCGCCATAGCCTTGGCGACGGCGGGTCTGTGGCTAATTCTGAGTAAAGCCTTTAGATTGCGTCTGGTGAGGAACATCCAAGTGAAGACCATTTTGTTTACTGTCCTCATACTTATCCTTGTTCTCTCACAATTTGTTTTTGATGTGGCCACCTATTTTAGTCCGGAGAAACTTCAGGGGATGTTGGCTCGGGCCGGCAGTCTTGCGCCGATTGTTTATATGTTCACGATGGCCGTGGCAGTTGTGGTCACCCCGATTCCAAGTCTGCCCCTGGACGTTGCTGCCGGCGCCTTCTTTGGGCCTTTTCTTGGCACCCTTTATTCCTCCATAGGTGCATTGGGCGGTTCTATGATCAGCTTCGTGATCGCGAGATTCCTGGGGCGGAAGTTTATTGAGAGGTTCCTGGGAGGACACATCAATTTTTGCACGGCATGTTCGGATAAGCTCCTTACCAAAATTGTATTTTTTTCTCGGCTTCTCCCTGTTGTCTCTTTTGATATTATCAGCTATGGTGCAGGTCTGACAAAAATGTCCTTTCGGAATTTTAGTCTGGCAACTTTTTTGGGGATGCTTCCCCTCACCTTTGTATACAACACCTTCGGATCCGTGCTGGTCGTGGGAAAAGGGCTGACCATCATTTTCGGCCTCATCCTGGTTCTTCTATTTTTTCTGATGCCGCGATGGATCGAGCAAAAGGACCTATTTTCGATGCGCAAGGTATTTCAACATGCCCCTCCTTCCCCAAAGGCCAGCGAGAAATAGGGGCCCAGGGGATCAAAGGGGGAAGCAGGTCAAAACAAGGCAAAAGAATTATGAATAAACAAATGAAATGAAAGGAGTAAGATGTCATGGCACAGGAAAAAATACCCAAATGGTATGCTGGTCTTTCTAAAAAACATGGGAAATTCATGGATGCCATACAGGAACTGGGTAAAGTGGTGAGGCTGGAAGGGCCCTTAGATGATAAAAGCGCTCATCTGATCCAGTTGGCAGCCGCCACCACGTTACGGTCTGAAGGCGCTGTACACAGCCACGTGAGAAGGGCACTAAAAGCGGGCGCGAAGCCTGACGAGGTCTATCACTCTATCATTCTGCTTACAAGCACGATTGGATTTCCCACTGTTTCTGCTGCACTCAGTTGGGCGGCAGATGTGATAGGGGACAAGTAATCAAGAAACCTATAAAAGGAGACAGGAACGATGAAAGGGAAAAAAGCCGTTAATATTCTTTTTGCCTTGGGCGTGTTTCTTCTACTTTTAGGAAGCTCTGCGCACGCTCGAATCAAACTGGTGGCGTTGCCCGAAAGAGGCAAGACTATTATTCGTCTTGATAATCCGAGGGCGACTCTGATTGAGGAGGAACGTGTGCTGACGCTCCAGAAGGGTCTCAACAAGGTGGACTTTTCTTGGAAAGGCGTGAGCATTGATGTGGATTCGATCCGCCT
This sequence comes from Desulfobacteraceae bacterium, assembly GCA_050122535.1. Lineage (GTDB taxonomy): Bacteria > Desulfobacterota > DSM-4660 > Desulfatiglandales > HGW-15 > JASFEQ01. The sequence continues at coordinate 10,621 of JASFIT010000124.1, forward strand.
AACTGTAATTACTCAACCGGATGAGGTTACCCTGCTCAATGTGAGTTATCCTCCCAACGAGGCGGCACTGGTGTGGGAAATTTACAGTCGAGATGCTTTTGAAGTCAAGGTT
>JASFIT010000125.1:0-10673 GCA_050122535.1 Desulfobacteraceae bacterium
CAAGGCCTCCATCCCGGACTCGGCCATATCCACCTGGAACCCTTCATCCTCCAACCATTCTTTGAGGGAATCACGAACCACCAGCTCGTCGTCCACCACCAGAATGCGAAACGCCTTGCGAGCTTCTAGCCCGAAATCAATGGCCCGGGTGGGACAAATCTTTTCACATTCACCGCAGAGGGTGCACGAGGCCACATCGACCACATAATTATTGGGAATGTTGTGGGGTACGGGGAGGTAGACCGCCTTGCGCATCGTAAGCCCCGCATTGAATTCATCAGGCACTTCAACGGGGCAGACTCGAGAGCACTCTCCACAGCCAATGCAGCGCTCTGGATCCACCAGGGCGGGTTTCTGACGCAAGGTGACCAGGAATTTTCCAGGTTCTCCCTCCAGGCTTGCCAGCTCCGTGGAAAGCATGATATCGATGTTCTCGTGAAATAGGCCCTTGCGCAGACAGAATTGGGAAGATGCATCACGCTCCACGAGGGGTAGCATCTTACACATTCCGCAGTGATCTGTGGGGAACTGGTAATCCAACTGGGTCAAAACCCCGCCCAGATTGGGCGCCTTGTCCACAAGCGTTACTTGGTAGCCCGTTTCTGCCAAATCAAGGGCAGAGCGGATCCCACTGATCCCGGTTCCCACGACCAAACTTGATCCAATCTTTTTCTTCATAAAGAACCTCCGGTTATCCATCGTCGGTCGCGTGTTGTCCCTTGAAGAGCTGTTATCCAATTTCAATAGCTAACAACTTACGACTGACTACGGACAACTGACTCTAATCTTTTCCCCCCGTAACTTCCTGAAACTCTGCTTCTCGAAAGACCGAAAGGGGAGGCTCATCCTCAACACTGCGGCCAGCCACATACTCAAAGGCCTTCTGGGTGTAATTGGCAACGGTTCGAAAGATCTCCATGACAGGGATATTGTTTGGACAGGCATTAGAACACTGGCCACAGCCGATACACGCCGTACTCATATGTGCCAAGCGGGTAATATGATAAAAGACCGTGTCACTGGGCATTTTGAGGATGCCTTTCCGCTTGGCCCACCGCAGATACTGGGAAGGTTCATGGTCGAATACATCGGTCACAAAGACACACTCTTTGCAGTAGCAAACAGGGCAAGCGACACGGCAGTTATAACAGTTAATACAGTTGGCCAAATAGGTGGTGAGTTTTTGAATGTCTGCCGTGGCCTGGCTCGTTTCCTCAAACATCTGGTCCCGATATGCGATGCGCTCGGAAATCAGTTCGTCAATGGCACTTTGTCGGCCTTCTGGCTCAGTCGTCCCTGGCAGATCAAGCTTCTCAAGCAGTTCCTGGCCCTTGGTGGTGTTGGCCTTTACAAGGAGTTGACTGTTGGTATCCACACCCACCAGGCCGATGAGGATATCGGCATTTTCTGGAATGGGGTATTCACAGGCCTTGCACGCTGGGGAGAGATCAAAGTCCTCAAAGGCAGTACCTTTTCCTGATACGATATTCTGGTAAAACCGGCCTGTCGCCTCAATGCCATCTTCCCCGGCAAAGCGTGGATAATTGACATTGCTGTATGCCCCATAGCAGTCCGCCGCCACAAGTACCACATCCTCCATTCTTCCCTGTTTGAGCTTCACAAGTTCGATAAAAGCCCGAATCTCGCATGGGCGCAACACCACGGCCACGGGGCCTTCTATGGGCCTTCGCGTAAGCTTGGTGACCACTTTGGCGGCATTCATGGGAAACACAGGTGCCAAGGGGTCTGCACCATTAATTTTTTCTGGATCGCTTACCAGTGTGGGCATGACCGCATTCTTCATGGGAAGGTGTTGTGGCACGAGAAGGGCATTTATCCCCCCATCCCTGAGCATCGCCTGGAAAAAGTCTCTAAGAGAGGCAAGGGTGTCCTGCGCTTTCACCTCAATTTTAGCTGTCTTAGCCATTTGTTTCCTCCAGAGAATTTGTTAAGTTGAGTCGTTGAGTCGTCGAGTTGTTGAGTTGTAAAATGAAAACGCATTCAACATTTAAACTACGCAACCACTAAACCTCTCAACTACTCAACCAGTTATATGACCATCTTTTCCCTGACCTCATTGGGACCAATTTCTTTTATTTCGGCCACCATCTCTCTGACAGTTTCAGCGAAATCCACGCCTTCACTGGCGCCAATCCAGGTCAGCTTCAATCTTCGTTCATCCAGACCGAATCTGGGGAGGATCTCCTTGAGGAGCTTAACCCGTCGACGCGCCTTGTAGTTCCCGTTGATGTAATGACAGTCCCCTGGATGACAGCCGCTGATCAGCACGGCATCTGCCCCTTCAAGCAAGGCCTTAATGACATACTTGGGATCCACCATTCCTGTGCACATCATCCGAATCATTCGAATGTTAGGGGGATATAAGAGTCTGGAAGTCCCCGCCAGATCAGCCGCAGTGTAAGTGCACCAGTTGCATACAAAGGCGATGATTGTTGGTTCATATTCCGCCATGGTTTTCCTCCGTTTTTCACCCCCACCCTAACCCTCCCCCTTAGGGGGAGCGCAGGGAGGGGGAAGTTGTTTATAGTCCGTTGTCTGTTGTTATATTTCTAAATGGACCCTTTCACTCTCTGTGGGTAGATGACCCTTCAGGGTCTCAAAACCCTAAATCGAAAATCTTCAATCTAAAATCGACAATCTCCTACATTCCGACTTCAGCCAGTGCGTCCATAATGCCGTCCAGCTCAGCAAAAATCTGCTTCTCGTTGAAATGTTTGACCTGAGCGGCACCACTGGGACAAAATCCCGAGCAACTCCCGCACCCTTTACAAAGGGCCTCGTTTATGACCGAAATGCCTCTGCGTTCATCAAACTCAATGGCATTGTAAGCGCAAAGCCCGATGCATGTCTGACAGCCAGCGCAAACATCCGGGTCGATCCAGGATATGGTGGGAGAGACCTCCACCTCTCCGCGGGTCGCCAGTTCAAGGGCCTTGGCGGCCGCGCCTGACGCCTGGGCCACCGCGTCCGGGATGTCCTTCGGGCCCTGACAGGCCCCTGCCAGGTAAACCCCATCGGTAGCCGTATTCAATGGTCCTAATTTGGGGTGTTCCTCCAAAAAGAAACCATCTGCCCCCTCATTGATCCCGAAGACCCGACCCACATCAGCCGCGTCATCGCGGGCTTCCATGGCGGAACAGAGGATCACCATATCCACCGGTGTCCGGTAGCGCTTGCCCAAAAGGGTGTCTTCTCCAATGACAATCAGTTTGCCTTCCTCTTCCGGGGTGAGGGCCTGGTCCGTGATTTCCGCAGGTTTTCCCCGTATAAAGGTAATCCCTTCTTCCTGACACCTGCGGTAGAACTCTTCGTACCCTTTCCCAAAGCAACGCATGTCGATGTAGTAGTCATAGATTTTTGTGTGGTGCCCCACCTTGTCCTTGATGAGGTGGCCGTATTTGAGGGCATACATGCAACAGACCCGAGAGCAGTATTCGTGGTAGTTCTCGTCACGGCTGCCGACACAATGGATAATAGCCACACTCTCAGGCGGCCTGGTAAACGCCCCCTTTTCGTCTCTCATGAAGATCTTGCCATCGGTGGGCCCCGTAGCGTTGTTGAGGCGCTCAAATTCAAGGCTGGTAAAGACATTGGGATACTTTCCGTAGCCAAACTGTTTCATTGGGGTCGGATCCATGAGGTCGTATCCCGTGGCCACGATGATACTACCCACCTCGATCTCGCGTACTTCGGGCTTCATGGCATGGTCGACAGCCTTTGGCTCACAGGCCCGGACGCATTCCATGCACTCACAGCAGACCCCGCAGTTCAGGCAGCGCAGAGCTTCTCCCTTGGCGTCACTTTCAGGAAAGCCAAGATCCACCTCCTCAAAGGAAGAGACTCTCTGCCCAGGTTCCTGGTGCCGGGATTGAACCCGAGGTTGCGTCTCAAGATCTTCAGGAATTTCAGTCCAATTGTCGCCGGGCGGGGCATGGGCCTCCAGCTCCTCAGCATAAAGGCCAAGGTCCTCGCCATTTATGAAGCGATCTATGGCCTCGACGGCCTTGTGAGACGCGCCCACCGCCTCAATCACTGATGCCGGTCCGGTGACCATGTCCCCCGCTGAAAAGACGTGGGGAATTTTTGTCTGCATGGTGTGGTGATTTACCTCCAGGGTTCCCCATCTGGATATATCCAATGCCTTTGCGTCTGCAACCCAGTCCATATCGGGCCGCTGGCCGATGGCAGGGATGATGGCATCGCAATCAATCACATATTCGGAGCCTTCAACCGGGACGGGCCTCCTGCGGCCGCTCGCATCCGGTTTGCCAAGTTCCGTCTTTATGCACTCGAACCCTGAGACCTTGCCATCAGCGCCCAATACCCTTACCGGTGCAGTGAGATAATGGATATTTACGCCCTCATCCAAGGCGCCCTCGATCTCTTCAGGATAGGCGGGCATTTCCTCCCGGCTTCGACGGTAAACAATGGTGACTTCCTCGCAACCGAGTCGTTTGGCGACCCGAGCCGCATCAACGGCCACGTTGCCACCACCGATTACCAGAACCCTGTTTCCAGGTTTTGTATGGTCTCCAAGGTTAGCCTCCCTGAGGAAATCCACGGCATCCAGAACCCCTTCGAACTCATCTTCACCAGGGATATTCGCCTTTATGCTGTGATGGGCGCCAATCGCCAGAAAAATGGCCTTAAAACCCTGCTTCTCAAGGTCGTCCAGTGTAAAATCAATCCCGAGTCTCTGGCCCGTTTGCGCCTCGATGCCCAACCTAAGAATGTGGTTAATTTCATTGTCTAAGACCTGGGATGGCAAACGATAATCCGGGATGCCCACCCGAAGCATGCCTCCCAAGGCATCAAGTGCCTCAAAAATGCTCACCTGGTAACCCCTTAGCCGCAGGTAATATGCAACGGTCAGTCCGGCCGGCCCAGAGCCAACGACGGCCACTTTCTCGGGGCGATCCTCGATTTCAGGTATGGGCAATTCTTCAGGGTTAACTTGATCGGCGGCAAAGCGTTTTAAATCCCTGATGGCCACCGCTTCGTCCACATGCAGCCTTCGGCACTGGGCTTCACAGGGATGAGGGCAAACCCTCCCGAGTACCCCAGGTAGAGGAAGTCGTTCCATGATGAGCTGGACAGCCTCCTCGTACTTGCCCTGGCCAATGAGCTGGACGTACCCCTGGACATTAATTCCCGCTGGGCAGGTGATGACGCAGGGTGCTCGGTCCATTTTCTCAATGGCAAAGGTGATGGGTACCGCCTGGGGAAAGGATCGGTATATGGCATTTCTTGTGGCAATTCTTTCATCCCATTCGCTTGGCCTTTCCACGGGGCATACGGTCACGCATTCGCCACAGCCCGTGCAGACCCCTTCTTTGACGTAACGGGGATGACGACGGACTTTCACCTTGTAGTTACCAATGAAGCCCGACACTTCATCGACTTCGCTGTAAGTGAGCAGTTCGATATTTGGATTTTGTCCCACAGATACCATTTTCGGGGTTCCAATACAGGCGGCACAATCGAGGGTGGGGAAGGTCTTGTCAAACTGGAGCATATGGCCACCGATGGTTGGCTGTCTCTCCACCAGATAGACCTTATGGCCCGCTTCAGCAATATCAAGGGCTGCCTGCATGCCGGCGATACCAGCACCCACAACGAGGACGTCGGGATGGACATTCACCCGGCGTGAGGTAAGACTCTGATGATAATTGACCCGGTTGATGGCCGCTGCTGCTAGGGTTTTTGCCTTCCTGGTGGCGTCATCAGAATCCTCGGTTACCCAAGAGACCTGTTCACGAACGGAGGCCATCTGAAAATGGTAGGCGTTCATGCCTGCCCGCTGACACGCACCCTGAAAGGTCTTCTCATGGAGCCTGGGACTGCAAGAGGCCACCACCACCCGATTCAGACCATATTCCTCGATATCCTTCTCAATCATCTCCTGGCCGGGATCCGAACACATGAACTTGTAATCTCGGGCAACTGCAACGTTCTCAAGACCCCGTACAAATTCCGCCACCTCCTGAACATTCACCTTGCCGGCAATGTTCACGCCACAATGGCAGACATAAAATCCAATTCTGTTAGACATCATTCGACCTCTCTAAATAGTATAATTGGAGTACTGGAGTGATGAAGTAGCGGAGCAATGGTGAAACGTATCAGCCCGATACGCTGTCACTCCAATTAGGGACGGTCTTAGAAATTCCCGGCTCTGCACAACCCATTTGCTTTTTTACTTTTGACCAGCCATGAGGCTCTCGGCCAAATGAATGAGTTCTTCCGATTCGGGAGGCTTTTCAATGTATCCCTCTGGTTCAGGCAGGGCCTTTCCCATATAGGAATTGAGCAGACTCTGGGAATGGAAGAAGGTCTTCTTTGAAATGCCGGAGAGCATTATGACGGGGATGTGCTTTAGATTATCATCGGTTTTGAGTTCCCTGTACATCTGAATGCCTCCCTCTTTGGGCAACATCACGTCCAAAATAATGAGTTCAGGGTTGAGCTCTCTGGCTTTCTTGATACCTTCTAAACCATCTTTCGCGACGATCGATTTATGACCACATGTGCCCAAGAGAGTACATACAAATGTCCTCATGTCAAGTTCATCACCTACGACCAGAATCTTTTTCTTCACCATTGCCGGGACTCCAGTGACCTTGATGCCTCCGAGAAGTACTTTTATTCCACCAAGCATTTACCATGCCAATATATAAAAATATTGCAATTTCAATATGTTATGTGATTAATTGGCGAAAGGGGGTCTTGTTGGGCCAAGGGAGTTGTTTCAATGATGCAACAAAAATGCGTAAAGCAGAGGAAGACTTTAATCACAATGATCAAGAATTACAAAAACTTAAGTGGCATGAAACATTATGCAACATATATTGCAACAAATTTGCAACAAAGGGAAAGCTATAGGAATGAATAGACGGTGGATCAGGGGGATAGGTCGTATTTTTTCATTTTGCGCCAGAGGGTCGTGCGATCCATATTGAGCTCCTTTGCCGTCTTACCACGATGCCAATTATTTCTTTTTAGCATTTTCACAATGTGTTTTCTTTCCGTGTATTTGCCGAGGGAATCCGAATCCTGAGGTGGCTCTTCAGCTGGGCCGCCGGGGGCCATGCTCTTTTGGAGGGAAATGGGCAGGTGCCTATGTTCAATGATATGCCCCTGACAGATGATTAAAGCGTGTTCAAGGATGTTTTCCAACTCTCTGATGCTGCCGGGATAATCATAATTGAGCAGTGTCTCCATGGCATCTTCCGAGATTTTGTTGACCTGAATGCCTTTCACGGCGCTGAGCCGCTTTAGGATATGGTCTATGAGAAGGGGTATGTCTCCTCGCCTCTCCTTTAAGGGGACCAATTCCAGACGGATGACGTTGAGGCGATAAAAGAGGTCTTCCCGAAACCTTTTTTCATCCACCAGTTTTGTCAAGTCCTGGTTGGTGGCCGCAATAATTCGCACGTCTACTTTGGTGGTTTTGCGGCTTCCCAGGGGATAGAATTCCCTGTCTTCCAAAACGCGAAGTAGCTTTGCTTGAAGAGACAAAGGCAAATCCCCGATCTCGTCCAAGAATATGGTGCCCTTGTCCGCTTCCTGAAATCGCCCTGGCTTGTCCCGGTCGGCCCCTGTAAATGCTCCCCTCACATATCCGAACATTTCAGATTCTAGCAAGTTGTCAGGCAGGGCAGCACAATTCACCTTGACCAGGGGGTTTTTGGCGCGTCTGCTGGCATTATGAATGACCTTGGCGAGAAGGTCTTTCCCTGTACCGGTGGGACCCTCGATAAGGACCGTGGCGTCACTGTCAGCCACCACGGGCAAGACCTCAAAAATCCTTTGCATGGATGGGCTCTTGCCGATCATGTCGTCAAAGGTGTAGCGGTTGGTGATCGCGCGGTTCAATTGATAGATGAGGGAAAGATCCTGAATGGTGGCCAGGCCACCTACGACACGGCCCTGCTCATTTCGGAGGGCCATGTAATTGGCGCGTATTGGAATAGTATCACCTTTCTTGGTTGTCAGAAGCCCCTTCCTGTTTGATCGAAGTTTTTCATCCTCAATGGATTTCTTCAATAGCGAAAAGCCGTCCTCGTCGGCTTCGCCCAGTATGATTGAACAAGGCTTTCCCAGGACTTCCTTGCGATTATAGCCGGAGATGGCTTCTGACTGGGTATTGAAGAAGGTAATATGTCCCCCACGTGTGACCGTAAAAACACCGATGTCCAGATTGTCCAGGATGATCTTCAAACGTCGCTCGTCATACCGTATCCTGTTGATGAGTTCTTCAAAGGCTGAATGGTCTTGAAAAATTTCGATACACCCCAAGGGCTCGCGGTTTATATCGTAGAGCGGTGTCACGATCTTGGTAATGGTACGCTTCTCATTCTGGCGATCGGTGATCTCCACATCAAAGCTCAGGGATTTCTGCTCGGCCTCCACCGCTTCGTGGTATTTGCATTCACCATGACAGAGCTCATTGCCAAAGACCTGGTAGCAATACTTACCGATGACATCCTCCTCATTGTATCCAGTGAGCAATTCGGCGGCCCGGTTAAAAGAGGTAATCTTGCGATGGGCATCAACGGTAAAGACCCCTACGCGCAGATCACCAAGCAAGGCCCACAATTGCTCATAAAAAACCAATTTGTCCTTTATAAAAGTCTTTTGAGCCATCTTTTACCTCTTAACGGTTTTTATTTTGAAGTCAAAAACCTGGTGCTCCCCCGCATAGCGGGATCTTCGATGGGCCAGGTCAGATATATTCGGCTATGCCTTGGTCGATAGAAAGCGTCTTAAGTGATCTAAAGTTAAAAGTGAACTAAAGTGAGCTAAAGTTGAGGTGCTCGCCTTTGGCGAGGTCTATTATGAAATTGACAAAAAACTCATTCACTTTAGGCATTTTAGCCGAAGGTCCTGAGCGCAGTCGAAGGGGCACTTTAGAACACTTTAGGCACTCTAAACAGCATAGTGTAATGAAGCCCCTCTGGGAGCAAGCTCAAAGCCGGGTTCTCTAGCCCGTAATTCTTTACTGCTTGGTGTTATCTATTAGAAATTTAAGGGAGATATTAGAGGGTGTCAAGAATGTAATAGGTCAAGGAAGAAGGGAGGTGGGCGGCCTTGAGGCGCTTTTTCTCCGCTTCAGTACTGGAGAGGAACGGCATCAGCGCAATACCAAGGGACTGGCATGACAAGATCCTATTTCAGGCAGTTTTCAATGGCCTCCAAAAGTTCGTCCGGTTCTGGTGGTTTTTCAATATAGGCTTCCGGTTCTGGAATCTTTTCCCCTTTATATGCGTCTAAGACACTCTGAGAGTGGAGGAATGTCTTTTTGGCGAGGGCAGAAAGCATGATAACGGGAATGTCCTTTAGGTCAGGCTCGTTTCTCAATGCCCTATACATGGTTATTCCGCTCTCCCGTGGCATCATAATGTCCAGTATGACCAGAGATGGCTTATGCTTACGGGCTAGCATCAAACCCTCGGTTCCATCTTGGGCCGGAAGGGGTTTAAACCCGCTTGTTTCCAGCAGTGTTGTGATAAAGGTTCTCATGTCCAATTCATCATCAACGACTAAGACTCTTTTTTTCGCCATTTTCTAGCTCCTCCAATGAAATCATTTCGCTTCACTCGATGATTTTATAAAGCGCAACTTCGTTGCTTGATTCAGTATTTAACGATTGCCCTCAGTGCTTGCTCAATTTTGCCCCTCTTAGGTGGCGTAGCGCCCTGTTATAAAATCGCCGGGGGCGGTTTTATAGCGATTTTATTAGTACATGCTGTCCGGCAGTGTGTATTGTTTGGCCGGATTTCTGATGGCGATCACATGGCAATGTGCATATTTGGATACATTTGCCACGGTGCTCCCATGCACGATTCGGTCCTGTTCCGATTTTCCAAGGGCACCCATCACAATCACATCGATATGATTCTTTTTGGCATATCGGATAATTTCTACGTCAGGAGATCCATTTTTGATCACATAGGTGTAATCTTTAAAACCACCCAACCTGTTTTCGTATTCTTCTTTTAAGGCTGTCTCTGCAGCTTTCTCCACTTCTTCATTAAAGAAAACCTCGCCACCGGCGGTCCCTTCGGGAACATGCTCGTCCACGATATGCCTACAATAGGCGTAAGATGAGTGTGGAACATGCATGATATGCAGCTTCGCATTGTACTTTTTGGCCAGATCCAGTGCATGAAGAAAGGCGATATTGGCATCTTCAGAAAAATCAGTACAAAATAGAATGTTCTTATACTCTATCATGGTGGTCTCCTTTTTTGGTTTAGGGTTCTGAAACCATTTAAAATTGTCTAAGTTGTCATTGCGAGCGAAGCGAAGCAATCTCGTTTTGCTTGAAAATGCGTGGAGATTGCCACGCTTGCGCGCCGAAGCGCTACAGCGCGCAGGCGCGTCCCCCGCATCGAGTGCGGGGTCCTCGCAATGACGGGTAGTTCGAATATTCTAGGGCTCGTTCTTTTGGCCAACTGGTGACTTCTCTTTTTCAGGCAGTTTGATAGAAAACTTTGACCCGCTCGACTTATCAGATTCCACTTCAATGACGCCCCTGTGCTCATCCACGATTTTCTTGGTGATCATCAAACCCAGGCCCGTTCCCCTCGACCCTTTTGTACTAAAAAAACTCTGGAATACCTTGTCCTTGGTCTCTTTATCCATGCCGC
>JASFIT010000126.1:0-10671 GCA_050122535.1 Desulfobacteraceae bacterium
GCAGGAACTCTTGGCGGGCTGAGCGGGGTTCTCTGCAGGGGCCAAAAACCGCGCCTTCTCTGCATGGTTTCCTCCAGGGCATCCCTTGCCCTGACGCCTGCGCACACAGGCCGTCCATACAGAGACCGGGGCAAGTTCAATGGTGACAGAACAAGGCCTCAGAGCTACCGCGGTTTGTCCGCCACGCTTAAGGGCACCGGGCAAATTTTTTGGCCCCTGCAGAAAATGCCGCTCAGACCAGTGGGTTTCAAGCGCCTAGAGTATTACAAATTTCCGTTTTTTTTGGAGTCTGTTATGAATGATTTGATCAGCGTTGAAGGCGTGAAAAAGACCATCTTTGGCCCGGGTTCGCTTGCCCAGATTGCTGAGGAATGCAAGGCATTGAAGGGATCCAGAGCGCTTGTTGTTATAGACCGCGGCCTGTCGAAGACTGACATCTGTTCAAGGGTAAAGGAATTACTCAGAAAAGCCCGCATAAAGACCTTCCTGTACCCTGAAGTTACGCCTGAACCGGCCCCTGCCCTTGCTGATGATGGCGCCGAACTTGCCAAAAAGGAAAATGTGAGTAGTGTCATCGGAATCGGTGGAGGAAGCACCATGGACGTGGCAAAGGCCATCGCTGTTTTGGTGAAGAACGAAGGGAAAGCCGTTGATTACATTGGGCTTGGTCTTGTAAAAAAGCCGGGCCTTCCCTCAATTATGTTACCAACCACTGCGGGTACAGGCAGTGAGGTCACCTTTACCTCTGTGTTCACTATGCGGGAAACCAAGGCCAAGGGGGGGATCAACAGCCCCTACCTCTATCCTCGCACCGCTATCCTCGATCCAGAACTAACCCTTGGGCTTTCTCCTGAGGTAACCGCCTACACGGGAATGGATGCTCTCACCCATGCTATTGAGTCTTTCACTTCTCTTCAGGCCCATTTCATGAGTGAACCCATCTCATACAAAGCCATTGAGATCATATCCGCAAACCTGAGGGGAGCGGTCTTCAACGGGGGAGATTACCGATTCAGAGAAAACATGATGCAAGGAAGCTATCTGGCGGGATTGGGGCTGGCCATGTCGGGCGTGGGAGCTGTTCATGCCCTCGCCTATCCTTTAGGTGCCTTATTCGATATTCCACACGGGATCGCCAATGCCCTGATGCTACCCTATGTACTCGAATATAACTACCCTGGGAACATGGAAAAGTTTTCCTTGATCGCTGTTGCCATGGAAGAAGCGGAAACATTCTCGTCCACTCGGGAACTAGCTGCCCGTGCTGCTCAAGCGGTCTTTGACCTATCTTCAGACATCGGAATACCCCTGACCTTGAAGGAAATAAACATTCCGGAAGATGTCATACCCGAGATGGCAGAGGGCGCCATGAAGGTGAGCAGACCTATAGAGAACAACCCGAGGCCCATGACCGTCGAGGTGGCAGAGGAAATTTACCGAAAAGCCTATGAAGGAAAATAAGATCCGTTAACCGTTTTGCATCATGAACTCTTGGCACTTTAGTCACTTTAGACACTTTAGCTCACTTTAGACACTTCAACAAGGAGTCTTCCATGCCTGGATTTGAGATCATCGGTGAAGAAGAAAAGAAAGAGATACTGGATGTGCTCAAACGAAAAGTCCTTTTTCGATACGAATTTCATGATCAACGACAGGGAATCTACAAAGTTGAGCAATTCGAAAAAGCGTTTGCAGATTATTGCGGCGTGAAACATGCACTGGCCGTCTCATCAGGCACTGCGGCCTTGAGGGTGGCTCTTGCTGCCCTTGGCGTCGCGCCCGGAGATGAGGTGATCACGCAGGGCTTCACCTTTGTGGCCACGTGGGAAACAATCCTGGATGCAGGCGCTATTCCTGTCTTTGCTGAAATCGATGATACGCTTTGCCTTGACCCCGAAGATCTTCCCAATAAGATCTCGCCACGGACCAAAGCCATTATGCCTGTTCACATGTGTGGGGCCCATGCTCGCATTAGCGAGATTGTCGGCGTGGCGGGGAAACACAACATATCGGTCATAGAGGATACTGCCCAGTCATGCGGTGGCAAATTGAAGGGAAAATCCCTCGGCTCTTTTGGGACCATGGGGACCTTCTCCTTTGACTCTGTGAAGACCATGACCACGGGAGAGGGCGGAATGGTCATCACGGATGACAATGGTCTTTATATCAACGCATCTGAGTACCACGATCATGGCCACGACCACGATACCAATGTGGGCAGAGGACTGGAAAAGCGAAGATTTGTTGGTTTCAACTATCGCATGATGGAACTCCAAGGGGCCCTCGGCTTGGCTCAATTGAGAAAATTGGATACCGTTATCCTCCCGCGTCAAAAAGAGAATAAAGACCGCATTAAGGAAGCCCTCTCTAAAATAGACCAGATCACTTTCAGAAACATTCCTGACCCGAATGGTGACACCGCCACTTTCCTGATCTTCTTTTTGCCCACTGCTGAAAAGGCACAGGCTTTTAGCCAGGTCATGTCTGAGGAGGGTGCTGGAACCGTTTACTGGTACGACAATCTGTGGCACTACTATGAGAAATGGGAGCACCTCCTTGAGGGAAAGAGCCTACTGCGCTGCGGCTACCCATTTAAGACGGAGTCTGGTGAGGCCAGGTGTAGCTATGCAAACCTGGAGCTTCCCAAAACAGATGAACTGCTATCCCGTGCCATCACCATACCCATCAGTATCAACATGGACGAACAAATCCCCAAGATCCTGAATGCGATCGATAAAGCTTCAAGAGCGATTTAGCTCTTTTCATTTTTTCATTTTAGACACTTTAGGCACTTTAGCTCACTTTAGGCACTTCATATGAAAATAGGAATCTGCCAAATCAACCCAGTCATCGGGGATTTTGAGTACAACACCTCATTGATCGTAAAGGCGAGTGAGCAGTCCAGAAAGAGGGGTTTCTCCTTAGCCATCTTTCCAGAACTATCTCTTCTGGGTTACCCGCCCAAAGACCTTTTGGAAAAGCCTGCCTTCATTCACGAAAATCTCTCACAGCTCGACAAGCTGGCCACACAAATCAAAGACATACAGATCCTCTGTGGGTATGTGGACAAAAACCCTCAAAAAACGGGAAAGCCCCTTATCAATGCTGTTGCACTTATCGGCGATGGCCAAATCCTACAAAAAGGAGGAAAAAGACTCCTTCCCGCCTATGATGTCTTTGATGAGACCCGCTATTTCGAGCCTGCGGATGAGAGCCTCCTCTTCGAATTGGAGGGTACGCGTTTCGGTGTCACCGTGTGTGAAGATATCTGGAATTTTGGTGATTTTGAGGGAGTGCCCATATATGAAGTGGATCCGGTCTCTGATCTCAATTTCCGAAAAATTGACATGCTCATCAATATGTCTGCATCTCCATATACATTGGGCAAAGCCTCACTGCGGTTAAACATGTTAAAGAAGATCTCGTCCCAGTATGAGATACCCACCATCTACTGCAACCAGGTGGGCGGCAATGATGATCTGCTTTTCGATGGCTTCAGCATGGTGGTAGATGCTAAAGGCAGGTTAATCCAAGTGGGAAAGGAGTTCGAAACTGAACTCCTCATTTGGGATACAAAGAAAGCGCACGATGTGTTGAAAGAACCATTCCAGAGTGAAGAGGGTTCTGTTCTCAAGGGCCTGATCATGGGCACGAGAGATTATACGTTTAAATGCGGATTCGAGAAGGTGCTGGTGGGCCTGAGTGGCGGTATCGATTCATCTCTAGTGGCGGTTATCGCACAAATGGCTATGGGCGTTGAGAATGTGATCGGCATAAGCATGCCATCCCAATATACATCAGAGGCGAGCAAGGAAGATGCCAGAGAGCTGGCAAATAATCTGGGAATCCATTTTGAGGAAATACCCATTGATGAGGTCTACGCTAGCTATAGGCGGTCCCTGGCACACGCGTTCAAGGGGTTGAATGAAGACGTGACTGAGGAGAATATCCAGGCCCGCATCCGTGGAAACTTTCTCATGGCCCTCTCCAATAAATTCGGTTCCCTTTTACTCAGCACGGGAAACAAATCGGAAATCGCCACAGGATACTGTACCCTTTACGGAGACATGAGCGGGGGCCTGGCAGTCATATCCGACGTCCCCAAAACCATGTGCTATCGGATTGCAAGACATATCAACCGTGAAAAGGAGATCATTCCGGAACGGATTCTTACCAAGGCCCCATCAGCAGAACTAAAGCCAGACCAGACGGATCAGGACACACTGCCGCCCTATGACGTGCTGGACCAAATCCTTGAAGCGGCTGTTGAGAAGAATCTTGCCTTTGATGAGATAGTCGCATTAGGGCATGACCCAGACGTTGTCACAGATGTCTTAAAACGCCTGATTGTCAATGAATACAAACGCCGTCAGGCCCCGCCCGGTCTCAAAGTCACCACCAAAGCCTTTGGATACGGCCGACGCTATCCCATAGCCCGCGGCAAACAGCTACTTTAGCTTCCAATTTACAGGGAACGTTAGAAAAGACTGTCATTACGAGGAACCAAGTGACGAAGTAATCCCCCTGCACCTTCGAAGCCCGCTCAGCCGTTTCTATGAGCAAAAAGAAAGGGGAAATCATGCGTTCAGATATATTGAAAAAGAATATTGAGACCTTGCCCCACAGGGCTCTGCTCATGTCCGCAGGTGTAAAAAAAGAAGATCTTGATCTGGATAAACCATTTATCGGCGTTGCGAATAGCTACACTGATATCATTCCAGGCCACATACATTTGAATGAGTTGACCCAAGAGGCGAAAAGAGGCATCAGAGATGCCGGAGGCATCCCCTTTGAGTGGGGTGTACCCGGGGTTTGCGACGGCATTGCCATGTTTGTGGAAATGCGGCCCAGTCTTCCAAGCAGAGAACACATCGCAGATAACATTGAGATTATGACCCTATCCCATTCATTGGATGGATGGGTCGGCATCACAAACTGTGACAAAATTACGCCGGGGATGCTCATGGCGGCAGCCCGCCTCAATTTACCAGCGCTTATACTTACCGGCGGCCCCATGAAAGCCAATATTCTTGAAGGGGTCAAGCATCACCCCGTTGAAGGGTTTGGGATGGTCGGACAGGTGAAAGGGGGTAAGATGACTGCAGAAGAGGCGGAAGGAATGCTTCCGTGTATGGTCTGCGGAGCAGGATCCTGCGTCGGTCTCTATACGGCCAATACAATGGCAGTCGTCGCCGAGGTGCTGGGCATGTCCTTGACAAAATGCGCCACAACCTTGGCCATAGACCCTCTCAAAAGAGAGCAGGCTTACGATTCAGGAAAGAGAATCGTAGAGTTGGTCAAAGAAGACGTCAAACCTCGAGATATATTGACCAGAAGTGCCTTTGAAAACGCCATCAGGGTGGATATGGCGATGGGAGGATCTACAAATACGGTTCTACACATACCGGCCATAGGAAAAGAAGCAAACATTGATATTGAGGTGGGTCTGTTTGATAAAATCTCACAGGAAACACCGAATCTCTGCTCCATTATCCCGGCTGGAAATCACGAGATGGCAGACATCGACAAGGCAGGAGGCATCCCCGCTGTTCTTAAACGTTTGATAGATATGCTAAAAGACTCCTTAACGGTGAATGGTACAGGGATCAAGCAAATTGCAAAGGATGGAGACGTCTTAGATCATGATGTGATTAGGTCCCTAGACAGTTCATACCGTTCTGAGGGCGGCATTGCTGTACTAAAGGGAAATATTGCGAACAGCGCCATCATAAAGCAAACAGCCGTTGCAGAAGAAATGATGATCCATTCGGGGCCAGCAAGAGTGTTTTACACGGAAAAAGATCTGCTTCATGCCATCGAGGCGAACAATATTGACGAAGGCGATGTGGTGGTTCTGCCTTTCCAGGGACCCGCAGGCGCCCCGGGCATGCCTGAAATGTTAACCCCTACAGATGCCATTAGGGGCGCTGGATATAAGAATGTCGCCTTAATCACGGATGGAAGATTCTCTGGCGCCACAACAGGGCCATGTATCGGACATGTTGAGATGGAGGCCTATAATGGAGGTGCAATCGGTGCCATAAAAGATGGTGACAAGATAGAGATACACATCCCCAACAGAACGTTGAATGTCAATTTAAGCAAGTCGGAGATCAAGAAAAGGCTAAAGACAGTTCAGATACCGGAAAGAGAACTGACACCTTTGTTGGAATCATACAGGAAGAAGTTCACAGGAATAAATTGCTACGGCAAATGATGTTTGGGATTTGATTTCTTAAGCATATCATCCCTACTTCTTCAACACTTCCACCACTTCGATTTCTTTCAAAAGCCAGATGTCTTCTGCTTTTTTGAGTCTACACTTTAATTCATGAACATCATCCACATATTCCCCTGTCGTCAACTTGCCTGTCATGCTGGCGGTTACATTGACATTAGCGGTGTCTTCCTCAGGAAACGCAATGACAAAATCATAGAATTCCAAAGATATCTCCGAATACCGAGACCTTGTGGCAATGACGAGGGATGGCAGGTCCTGGGATGAAATATCCCTTGAGAACGAGTAAGCAGGGGCATGAACGGTGCATGTCTCGCCAATCAACTCCTTTATTCTGTTTGCCCTTGCGACACCGATAAGCGGGGTCTCGTTAGGCGCTTTTTTCATTTTCTCTGCAAGGACACCAAATTGTTTTTTTACCTTTGCTTCTTCACTCTGCGAAAACATAACAAATGCGATTATTCCGGCTCCCAAAACCGCGCCAGCAATAACGATGTATTTTATTTTTTCCACAACGGTGCCCCAATGATCCGATCAATTGACGTTTGCCCAAACCGGTGCGTGTCAATCGACACATTCCGGTTATCCCCCACAACATAGACATGATTCTTATCCACCATACGTGGCGGAAGGTTCCAATTCGATGGATAGTGGACATAAGTTTCATCAGCTTCTTTTTCATTAACAAAAAGTTTCCCTTTCCGAAACTCTACCATATCTCCTTCCAGCGCAACCACGCGTTTGAGCAGCATCACTTTTTTCCCGGCTAAACGGATGACGACCACATCTTCTCTTTCAGGTTTGGAGAAGGCATACTGGAGCCTGAAACAGAAATTAAACTCTCCGTTCATGTATGTGGGCTCCATGCTGTATCCCTTTATACGGAAGGGGATACAGACAAAATTGAAAAAGAGAAGCGCCAGAACGACGACAAGTAACACCCTAAGAAGGTACCTTCGTGTGATAGGAGGAAAAAGAAATTTTTTAAATTTGGGGTTCAACGATATTTAAGTGGGAAATCTGGTGGAATAGAGCTTTATACTTCTTGTGGCCACCAAAACATACCTAAATTTAATTAATCAATCAACCTTGTCGTACTTTAATTAAACCTTATATGTGAAATGGTGGACGTGGTTGAGTTTGTGGGTTGAGTAAAGCTGACTCCTTCTGCGCTGCTTCAGGCGGCATGCGTTACGCCTAAGCGACAGGGAGCGCAAAAGTTATTCAACAAATTCAACGACGCCCCCTTGACTTCGTTGATCTAGAATCGGAGTGAGAGCCCTGCTGTGGTGGTGAAGCTATTCCTCAAGGTACCGGGTGGGGGCTGGCTGTTATAGATATCGAGAATGGTGAACTTGAAGTCGAGCCAGCCAATGATGGGTACCGTAAAGTCAAGGCCGCCACGGACCAGGTAGTTGTCCGTCCAATCATCCACCGCGGGTAGGTATTCGACCCTTATTCTTAGCTTTGAGCCATAAGGGAGTTTCGCATCCAGGTCGCCCCCGAAGAGTATCGTGAAGTAGTCATTGGTCTGACCATCAAAATACTTCTGGTAAACGTAACCCGGGCCAGTGCGTCCGGAAATGACGAGGTTTTTGCGTTTGACGAAACGGTAGCCAAGGCCCACAGTGGGATCCGTACGGAATCTTACCTGCTGGATTTCGTCTCGCTCAGCCGACACAGCGCCGAAGCTGAAAAGGCGTTCTGAAAGGTTGTAGTCAAGACGACCAAGTCCTAAGATACGATCCTCATTCTTGATGCGCTCCTCACCCTGGGTCTGCGTCGTGGCGTAACGGTAGTACGCACCCAGAAAGAGCTCTGTGGGTTCTTTCTTCCGTTCGAACTCCAGCCCAACCGCGAATGCGTTGGTTTCTGTGGTGGCATCCGTGTAGGAGAAGGCCAGATCAAAGTTCGCGTTCCAATAGCGATAACGGACGCGCAAAGCCTCCCATCGGGAGGTTTCGTACTTATCGCGCGTCAGTGAGCGGTAGATCTGTTGCACCGGGATTTGTGTGGCCTTCTCGGGACTCTCGCCCACAAGCAGTTTGCCGTCCTTTAGGCCCCATGCCCGCCCGATAGCAAGTTCCTCTTCACCGTAAAGGATCACGAACTCCTTATCCGACTTGAGGCGTTCGGCGTCGGCCCAGGGGATCACGATCGCGCCCTTTCCATAAACGGTTTCAAAGGCCACGCCCTCGGCCGTGAACCCCACCACCGACCCTTCTAGATCTTTCCCTTTGACGGCTATTTCCGCTCCCTGCCCAGCGGTGGCCCAGGCGAGCGGTAGAAACATGAGTAATATAATGCCCATCCACCTATGTGCGCGCTGGATACGCGAAACAGCAAATGATTGAATGAAATGAACCTTGGTAATCATGACAAGACCTCTCTTTTTATGTGTCTATTCTGAGAAGGACCCCCCTTTTCTGGCCGAAACATATGGAATTTGCCGTTGTGTGTCAACGGCAAATACGGCCAGAGAATCCTCTGCTTTCAAAAATGTGCATATGCCCTTGTAGAAAAAATAATGGGATATATCTTTCAATAATATTATGAACATTCTTCAATCATATGAGAAAGTGCAAACAGGAAGGAGCAAACCATGAAAACACAAATCGCGTTGATTTTTTTGATATTGGTTTTAGGAGCGACAAATGCTCATGCCGGTGTTGTGACCAAGAATATCTCTTATCAGCATGATGGCGTTGAGTTGGAAGGATATCTGGCCTACGATGATTCCATGAAGGGTAAGGTCCCCGCCGTTTTGATTGTCCATGAATGGTGGGGCCTCAATGACTACGCGCGCAAGCGCGCTGAGCAGTTGGCGGGTATGGGATACGTAGCGTTTGCACTGGATATGTACGGGAAAGGAAAGGTCACCCAACATCCCAAGCAGGCCGCGGAGTGGATGCGTCAAACAAATAGTAACGTGCGTCTATGGCAGCAGCGCGCCCTTGCAGGACTTCACGTGCTCAAGAATGATCCCAGGACAGACACCGCCCGCATTGCGGCCATTGGATATTGTTTCGGCGGCGCCACTGTTCAGCAATTGGCCTACAGCGGTGCAGATGTTAGGGGGGTCGTGAGTTTCCATGGATCCCTGCTAGCCCCCATACCGGATCAAGTAAATCGGGTTAAGGCAAAGTTTTTGATCTGCCATGGTTCGGCTGACCCGTTCATAAAGGCAGAAACCGTTCAAAAATACATTGTCGCAATGAATGAATCAGCTTTGGATTGGCAAATGATCATGTATGGTGGGGCGAAACATAGCTTTACCAATCCAAATGCCGACAGGGCGGGGATGGCAGCGCTCAAATACAGCAAATCTGCTGATCAACGCTCCTGGTCCCATATGCAGGGTTTTTTTGAGGAGATATTCTAGGATTTAGGGGACGTTGTTGAATTTGTTGAATTACTCTACCGTTGTATTTCTCAGCCGACTCGCGAAAGAAAACAGAAGCACTCCGCTCAAGGAGTCACAAAAGGGAGTATTTCAACAAATTCAACAACATCCCCTATACCTTGGAGAAGATCAGGACGTAGGCCTTCCGAAGTACGATCAGAGCTGTGACAATAAGGAATGCGGCAGAGATGGGCTTGAGAATGAATATGGTCCAGGAGCCATCGGAGACCACCAGCGACTGCCGCAAGCTTTCCTCGGCGATGGGACCCAGAAGCAAGCCCATAACAATGGGAGGAAGGGGAAACCCGAATTTGATAAGAAAATACGCGACGACCCCAAAGATCAATGCAATGCCCACGTCAAAAAGTGAAGAATTCACAGCATAGGCCCCGATAAATGAGATCACCAGAATGATTGGAACCAGGATCGCTTCCCTGACTTTGAGGAAGGCCGCGAAGATATAGGCGCCGAAGTATCCGAAGAGCAAAATAAGGAAGTAGGTCACCATCATGGTGGAGAAGATAGTGTTTACGAAAGTCGCTTCCTCCACAAAAAGCATGGGTCCCGGTATGAGTCCATGGACCAGAAATGCGCCCAGCATGATGGCCGTGATCGGATCACCCGGAATACCCAGCGTCAGAACAGGGATCAAGGCACCACCTGTCACAGAGTTGTTGGATGATTCTGAGGCAACGACACCTTCGATATAGCCGGTGCCAAACTTCTCAGGGGTCTTGGAAGCCCGCCTCGCTTCCGAATAGGCAACGAATGAAGAGATCGCCGCTCCGGTCCCTGGGATGGCGCCCACCACGGTCCCGATAAGGGATGATTTGAGTAGGGTCGCTTTGAACTTGCCCATTGCCTTGAATATCTCCCCGAGACCCGCTCTGCTCTCCATCCTCTCCAGTCTGACCGCCCTGGCCCCCTGCTCTGTAAGGAAGAGGGCCTGGGAGATGGCAAACAGCCCAACAACCACCGGCAGCAGAGGTAATCCGCGAGACAAATCAAGGATATCAAAGCTAAAGCGGGC
>JASFIT010000127.1:0-10651 GCA_050122535.1 Desulfobacteraceae bacterium
ATTAATTTTATCATTTTAGATCATCACAGATCACTGTTAAACATCTGTTATCATTGGCTTTGTCAGGGTTCGACTCCCCCCGCCTCCACCAAAAATCTCAATAAATACAATAAGTTGTCTGTTGGCGGCAACCAAATTGTGCCTATTTTGGTTGCTTTTTTGGTCTGTTGCGCAAACCCTTTGCCGTTGGTTCCGCTATCTCGCCCGCTCCCAGAGCATCACATGGCTGACTTGTTTTCCACGTGAGGAGGCTGGAGGGGTGGTAATTTTCATACGGTCTCCAGCGAAAGTTACGAATCGTTTTTGAGTGGTACCTGTGAAATTCGGGAACGAACTCACTTCCACGCTGTGGGTGACGAACCCTTCTGACTCAGCTACATCATAGCGACCACAGTAGCTGAAGTAGGTTTCAAAGGCATCAGCCTTCTCCTCTGCAGGTGCCCTTCGAGAATCCGAAGTAGATATCTTTGGTCGGTTCGGGCGCATGACATTTGCGCACATGTACCCGTCAGCAGAGTATATGATGAAGCCGATAGCATCAGGCCCCAATGGCCCAACCTCTTCTGTTTCCCCTACGAGGCGGGTCCAGGATATGAGCCTCCAGGTGCCAATAATCTGCTCCATATCAATTCTCCTTTCTAGACGCCCAACATCGTATATTGAGTAGACTCTCGTTTTTTCTTATCCAATAAAATCTCCCTAGAAAGACATACAATAAATGGAAATCGCACTCAAGTTGACCCAGGATCACACCTTGATTATACTCTAACTTGAATAAGATAAGTCCCATCCTTTTATCTCTCAAATCTCCCTTCTTCACATCTGGAGGCATCAACAATGAAATGGTCAAAGGCAAAGCGATCAAAATCAGGAAACGAATACATAATATTTAAGGTTTTCGCCTAACCACCATGCTCTTACAAGAAAGGGGAATTTTTCAGCGATGAAGATCGATATTTTTGCACATTTGATGCCCAGGAAATATAGAGACGCCATTTACCAAGCCGCGGGCAGAAAGTTCCTCATGCTGGAGGTACCGACCCTGACCGACCTGGACCACCGCTTCAGGATAATGGATCTTTATCCGGAATTGGTTCAGGTCGTGACCACTGTGGGGCCGGTGCCAGAGGCTATAGCCGAACCGGAACGGGCGGCTGATCTGGCCAGGCTGGCCAATGATGAGATGGCCGAGGTTGTTGGCAGGTACCCCGAACGCTTTTTTGCTGCAGTGGCCACTCTCCCCATGAATAACATGGACGCAGCGCTCATGGAGGCGCAACGGGCCATCAAGGAGCTGGGGATGAAAGGGATCATTATCCACACTCCTGTCAATGGCAAGCCCTTGGACTTGCCCGAGTTCATGCCCCTCTATGAAATGATGTCCGGTTTTGACCTGCCCGTCTGGCTGCATCCGCGCAGGGAGCAGACCCCAGATTATGCCACCGAGTCCACTTCAAAATACTGGATATGGTGTCTGTGGGGTTGGCCCTATGAGACCACTGTGGCCATGACGCGTCTTGTTTTTAGCGGCGTTTTCGACAAATATCCTAATCTGAAATTTATTACGCATCACTGCGGTGCTATGGTGCCCTACTTCGAGGGAAGAATCCGTCATGTACTGGGTCTGGCCAAATTCTGTGGCAAAGAATTTGGCGAAAACCTGAAGAGGCCCCCTATTGATTACTTTCGTATGTTTTACAACGATACAGCTATTCACGGAAGCACCCCTGGCCTAATGGCTGCCTATCATTTTTTTGGTGCAGATCGCATTTTGTTTGGCGCCGATGTTCCTTTTGAAATTGAATATGGGGCCGCCACGCTCAGAGAAACCATACAGTCCATTGACAACATGGAGATACCAGAATCTGATAGAAAGAAAATCTACGAATATAACGCTAAGACGCTTCTCAGCCCTTAGGTAATGTACTGGTGGTGTGCTCATCTATAAAAGCAAAGGGGAGACAGGATCAATCAGCATGAAAGGCGCTCAGACATTTCGTTGGAGGTATTAGCAGGAGGGAATATGGCTTTAAAGGGCATGAGCAGGCCGCCACGCAAAAACCCTCTTTTCGATGCGTGCTATGAGACCGTGTTCCAGAACCAGCATCACCACGACGAAGAGTATGATCCAAGCGAGCACCTGGTCCATGCTAAACGCCTCGAACCAGAAACTGAACATATAACCGATCCCAAACTTTAGGCCGAAGGTCTCGGCCAAGGCCACGATCTTCCAAGTCATGCCAAACGCATAGCGGAACGCAGCAAAAATGTAAGGCATAAGCTGCGGGATGAATACCTTTCGGATGAGCATAGTCCTTCGCGCCTTAAACGCCTTCGCCATATCGACCAGGGACTTGTCAATAGCCTTGGTTCCCTCGCACATATTCACCGTCACGAAAGGCGTGACCACGGCGATGACAGCCACAATGCTCCCGGCCTCGCTATAGCCGAACCAGAGCACTGCGAGACAGACCATCAGCAGGGTCGGCATGGTGAGAAGCACTGAGATCAGCGCCCGGAGCGAATGCTCCACCGTCTTCCGAAGCCCCATAGCCAGTCCTAGCCCTATGCCCAGGAACATGGCGGCGCCGAAGGCCACGAGTATCCGGATCAGAGTGATGCCTATGTGGAAGTAGGCCGACTTCCCTTCGGGGCCTGGTTCAACGAAATTCGCGAAGATCGTTTTCACGATCAGTATTGGTCCAGGCAGAATCTCGGGGGAACTGAGACGGGATGCCACCCACCAGAGAAGCAGTAGCGCGAAGATCGATCCTACTCTCACATAAGTCTGTGTCTTCATCTAAGTCTGTGCCTCCAGGACGGCGAAGAATTCCCTGACCAGTTCCTTTTCTAGCTCAAAAATCCTGGGGTCCTCTGGCTTCCGTGGCCTCGGGATATCCACGTAGACATGCTTAAAAATCCGGGCCGGCCTGGTGGTCATCATGTAGATTTCATTGGAAAGGAATATGGCCTCCCTCAGGTCATGGGTCACGAACAGGATGGTGGGTCCTGCCTTTTCCAGGATGTCGACCAGGTCCAGCCGCATCTTCCTTGCTGTGATTTCGTCCAGATGGCTGAAGGGCTCGTCCATGAGCAAGATATCAGGTTCGATGGCGAGCGCCCGCGTAATGGCTACCCTTTGCTGCATGCCCCCCGAGAGATTGAGGGGATAGTTTTGTTCCTGCCCCTCAAGCCCGACCATCTTCAGATATTTTGTCACCAGACCATCCCACCCTTTTCTGGGGATCTTGTGCGCCTCCAGGGCAAATTCGATATTCTCTTTAACCGTCAACCAGTTGAGCAGCCTGGCGCTCTGGAATACGTAACCGATACGTGGGATAGGACTTTGCGAACTTTGGTTGGGGTTGATCTCTACGGACCCGGAGTTCAGGGACTCGATGCCCACAACGATGTTCAGCAAGGTAGATTTGCCGCACCCTGAAGGGCCCACGATGCTGGCAAACTTCCCCCGCTCTACCTCCAGGCTGATGGAATCGAGGACCGTGAACTCATCCTCCCCCCCGGGCCCGGGAAATTTCTTCGTGAGCTTGTTTACGGTTATCGCTGTAGAACCCATGCCATCACCCTCAGACGCCCGGCTGATGCCTCCAGGCAAAGGAGCGCCGTTGCCACCAGCGGAACACCAGGACATCGATGAACACCATGACGAGCATGAAGCTCACGCCCCAGGCAAGCATCATGTCGACCCGGATATCCTGAAACCAATAGAAGAGCTCCCGCCCCACGCCACTACTTACTCCAAAGGCCTCACCCACAAGGGCGATTTTCCACGAAAGGGCAAAGGCAATCTGCAAAGAGGAGAAGAGGTAAGGCATGAGTTGGGGAATGAGGACCTTCCGGATCGTGAGGCGCCGGTTGGCCCCATAGGCGCTTGCCATATCGAGAAGCTCTTTGTCCATCGCCTTTGTCCCCTCCCACACGTTCATGGCCACAAAAGGGAAGACAATAAGCACGATGGTCATGATGGGAACAAGGTCCGTTATACCGAACCACAGGATGGAAAGAAAGGCCCAGCCAATCGCTGGAAAGGTTAAAAGGACCATGATCCAACTATCAAAAAAGGCCTCGATGTGGCGCCGGAGCCCCATACCCAGACCAATCCCTGTCCCGATGAGCATGGACAGGATCAGACCCATGAGAATCCTGTAGAAGGTCTTCCAGACCACCAGGTAAGCCGCCCCTTTACTAAAAACCTCAATAATTCGACCCAGCAGTTCCACGGGCCCTGGCAAAAAGGCAGGGAGAAAAAAGGTGGATACGACCTTCCAGAGGAGGAAAAATGCGACAAGGGTTATCAGACCAGGCAAGATGCCTGGTCTGATTCGCTTTAATCTCATGAACGCTTCCTTAACGGAGAATCAGGGCGTGTTTTTCCTTTGAGGGGACTTTTTTGAGAACACCCACTTTTTTCGCAACTTCCAGGAACTGCCATTCCGCATCGACCACCTTGGAGTCCCAGCGAGTTAATAAGACACGGTTCTCCTTGAGCCACCTTTTGTAAATGTTTGCTTCTGCGGGGGTCTTTACCGCCGCCAGCTTTCCGTATTTCCCAATGGCAACGTCCGCATTTTGTCTGAGCCATGTAAACGACTCGTGGACCGCTGCCACCAGCTTTTTGGCCCTCTCGGGATCCTCCTGGATCCACTCCCTCCATGCGACTAGGGGTGCAGACCACATCACGGGAAAGCCGGTCTTTTGTTTCCAGTAGTCATTCGGGCTGAAGATAGAACGGTACTTATCCGGTCGAGCAAGGGCTCTGATGGTCATAGAGCTAACGTTCATGAAGGCATCAACCTCTCCCTTGTCCACCAGCCCCATCAATGCGGGTGGGGGGGCTTCAACGATTTTGGCGTCTTTGAACAGATCGAGGCCAAAGGCGTCAGCCACGGCGGCCCTCATTGACTTGACAGAGCCGGCTCCGCTACTCCAGATTCCGAACCGCTTGCCACGTAGCTCAGGGATGGACTTAAGAGGGGAGTCTATGGGAACAAACACCTCCTGCATCACAGTGAGCCCACCCCCAAAGACCACCAGGTCCATTCCTTGGTTTATCCGCACTATGGCTGATAAGCCCGGGTAACTTGTTACCAGGGTCTCCCTGCTTGGGAGGGAGGCCACATAACCTTTGAATGGTCGGAGATCCACTTGGACGTCAATACCGTGTTTTTGAAAAATTCCCGCATCCTTTCCCCCTAAGTAGCTCAGGGGGAATACGGTGCCTCGGGGTACCACGATTTTGACAGTTTTCAGGTCTTGAGCTACTGCGGGAGGGGAGACAAAGATAGTAAGAAGCAAACCAAGGACTGCTAGTATTATTGCCTTCTTCATTTTACGCCTCCTTTTTTGTTTTGTTTATGACACGACCCGTATCAGCCTGGACCACCCAAACTGTATAATTGCAGATAGATACTATTTTCGGCTCTATTTTTTGTCAAGCCTTGCCGGGCTCCATTTTCAGCAGAACGACTTTGGACAAGATTATTCATCCGGCTCGAAATTTTTCAATTCTGGTGCAGGAAAGTCAAAACCAAATTTCCCCCATTTCTCTTTGACCTTTTTATAAACGGATTCTCTTAGCAGGGTCCTTTTCGAGAAGCTTG
This sequence comes from Desulfobacteraceae bacterium, assembly GCA_050122535.1. GTDB lineage: Bacteria > Desulfobacterota > DSM-4660 > Desulfatiglandales > HGW-15 > JASFEQ01. The sequence continues at coordinate 5,622 of JASFIT010000127.1, forward strand.
CCAGATATTTGTGTTCCTTGCAGGCGTTGATCAAGGTCTTGGCCCCATAAGGTCTATCTTCAGGTGGATTTCTTGTGGGGTCGAGATAGGTGGACCATGTATTTCGCAGAATATCTATATCGTCCGGAGGATGGCATCGGGTACACATGGCCCAGAGCACTTGATCCAGGTCTGTGGGATCCACATCTTCGTCCACCACGATAATCCATTTGGAGTTATAGGCCCCTCCAGGACACTGTGCTGCCAGTGCGGCAACCTGTGCTGCGTGTCCAGCATGTTTTTGCTCTATAGAGACGACGATCATCCCAAAGCCGCCTGCAGCAGCAGGAACAGAATAAACGCCCTCCACACCCGGAATGCCGAGTTTGTCAAGATCATCCCAGATCCTTGCCGACCGGGCGATACCGAAAAACAGGTTCTGTTCGCAGGATGGATGATCAGCCATGAGAGCGGCCATCAAGATGGGATCATTTCGATAGTGAACACATTTAACCTCTATATAGGGTGTTGCACCCCCCGGCCGGCCGTAGTAGCCCTGGAATTCACCGAAGGGGCCCTCTGTTTTATATTTGTCTGGATAGCTCAAACCCTCAACCACGATCTCCGCGTCTGCTGGAATGAGCAGGTCTGTGACTTCCCCTTTTACTAAACGGACAGGTTCGCCCTTTAATCCACCGGCATAAGGGAACTCTGAGACGTTTTTGGGGAAACCCATGGACCCGACCACGAAAATCGCAGGATCTATCCCATAGGCAACAGCCACCTCACAGGGCTCTCCCCTCTTCCAATATTTTTCCCGGTGAAGAAGTGCATCCTTACCCGGTGATACATAAAAGCCCACCTCATTTTTGGTGTGGATCATCTGACGATAGGTGCCCACATTCAGATGCCCATCATCGGGGTCTTTGGTGATGACAACATCTCCTGTCCCGATATATCGACCCCCGTCCCGTGGCCACATTTTCGGTGCAGGGAACGCGTCAAGATTTACATCTTCTCCCATCACCAGGTTCTCGTTGACAGGTGCTTCCCCCTTGTCAATTATTTCTGGTGGTATGGGCTTTTTGTAGATGTCTTTTGTCCTTCTTATCATTTCGAGCGTGGAGAGATCCAGCGGCAGTCCCATGGTTAACGCAATCCGTCTGAGGCTAGATCCCAAAATATTACTGAGGACTCTATATCCTTTTGGATATCCTTTGATTTTCTCAAAGATTAAGGCGGGGCTACCCTTCTTTTTGGCCGCCATATACGTGACAGCCGTTAACTCCTCATTCCAATCCACTTCTTCTTGTATGACCTTTAACTCCTCTATTTCTTCCAGCTTTCGCAGCCAATCCCTCAGGTCCCTGTAACTGCCCACTTTAAAACCTCCTCAAGAGAATCAAACGGTCACGCCAATAATTGGACATCTATTTTCGTTAACATCGCACCCTGTGAATACCCTATCCTTCTCATGTTACTAGGGAGCGTTCCTCTCTTTTGTCGATAAACCTTTTTGATTTGTATTCAAACCGGGGAAGGGTGCCTGGGGGAACCACGTCAATTTCCATTCGGATCTCAAAAGAATTCCTTAGATCATCCTCCAATGCTCTCACCACTTCCTGGTGATTACCTCCCGCCATAAGCTCTAGCGTCACCTTGAACTCCCCCATCCCTTTTCTGGTGAATGCCACCATCTGATATTCATCCCCCACTTCAAGATGCCTTTCTACGATTTGTCCAACCTCTGAGGGAAAGATGTTCAAGCCCCGAATAGTGATCATATCGTCGGCTCTGCCCAAAACGCCACCGTCCAGCATCCTGAAGGTACGTCCGCAGGGGCATAGCCCCTTCTTTACCCTCACCAGATCATTGGTGTGAAAACGAATGGTAGGAGAGCCAATTCGCCCCAGGTTCGTGAGGACCATCTCCCCCAGTTCTCCTTCAGGTACCGGTTCCCCGGTTTTGGGATCTAAAATTTCAAGGACAAACTCGCTTTCTATTACATGGATGGCATTCTCCTGATATTGGCACTGGAAACCATAGGCACCAATTTCAGTGAGACCACTGTAATCATAGGGTCTTGCTCCGGTAGCCTCTATGACCTTTTTGCGGACTGAAGGAATCAAGGCGCCAGGCTCCCCCCCTACTATCATCAACCGAAGGGAAGACCCTTTTAGGTCTATGCCTTTCTCCTTGGCAACCTCCGCGATTCTCAAGGCGTAGGTGGGTGTGCAACAAAGGACGGTCACCTGGTTCTCCATAATACATCTTACCCTCTGTGCTGTATCCCATCCTCCCCCTGAAATGACTAACGCTCCTATTTCCTGAACGCCTTGCATGAGACCCCAGAAAGCCGCATGGGGTCCGAAAGAAAAGGCAAAGAAGGCGATATCCGTTGGGAGCACACCCGCGGCCCGCACAGCCATGGCCGCAATTTTCCTGCGCCACTGCCAACTCTCCCTGGTCTCAAGCCATTTGAGAGGTATTCCGGTCGTCCCGGTGGTTTGATGATAGCGGATGAAATGTTCCAACGACTCCGAGAGATTTGTTCCAAAGGGCGGGTTTTGTTCCTGGTCCAGCAGATACTCCTCTTTGTATGAGATGGGAAGTTTCCTTATATCCTCAACGCTTCTGATCTCCTCAACACGTACTCCATGCTTCTGAAACTTCTTCTGATAGAAGGGATTGCTATTGGATACCACCTCCAGAAGCTTTTTTAACTTGCGAAACTGAATTTCCCGAAGCTTTTCCGGTGAGGCCGTTTCAACTTCAGGGTCGAAATAGGGGGCCATATTCTCCACTCCCTATTTAGGATTTTTCTTTTTGGGCCCTTTCGATGGCATCATAGACGTTTTCCCATGGCTTGCCCGCCACCCATTCGGGCAATTCTTCTATTATGCTTATATACCATGGCTCACTAGCCTTGATACCCGACTCAGCCCTGGGCCAAAGGATTTCCCCATCGGGCAACGCATCCTTTGACTTTGCCACCTTTGCCCTGACGTGCTTAGTATCGTATTTTCGAGGGCCGGGGGTAAGGTCTTTTATGAAAAGTTCCACTTCCCCCTCTTTCATATCATCAAATTTCCTCACAAAGGTCTGCCATTCTTTAGTCATTTCCTCTCCCCCCTATTTTATCCAATCCATATTTTTCCCAGTTCTTGAGTACCTTTTCCTGAACCTCCTTAGAATATATCGTCTTAAAAGAGGCCTTGATAGGAATGATGTCCTCAGTCCATTCCGGGGGCCAAGTGCTGTCGAAAACCACTGATACGCCTTTGAGTTTCTTGCGCTCTTCAGGGCTGTAGAAGGGGGTGAGAGAGTTGGATCTACCTTCGTACCACTCGTAGAGAATCCCTCTCCCAGGATGACACTTGGTGGCAAAGGCGTGAAGAACCTCATTCATATTGAACACATCCACATCCTCATCAACGACGATGTGTTTGTTGGTCATCACCCTTCGGGCAGTAAAGAAATCCAGGACTTTACGCGCTATAGCGGGGCCTCCCTCCTTTACCCCTACAATGATTAAATGGGTCACACCTTCGGGGGGCACATATACATCCGTGACGGGCACGCCACGACGCAAAAGGCCCTTTTTCATAGCCACGGCAGCGGTAAGGGATGCGGCAATAGAAGCATCGTCCGGCGGCATTCCCAAGGCGATGGAGGTCAATATGGGGTCGTCTCTGTGGGTGATCGCATTGACCTTCAGTGCCACGCCTTCGCACATTGTCCCGCTTCGATACCCCGGGTATTCACCAAATGGACCGTCCGGCGCGATCTTATCCGGCATTATTTCTCCCTCGACGACGACTTCGGCGTGAGCAGGAACAAGAAGATCTGAAGTTTCGCATGAAACCAGTTCCACCGGCTCCCCTGTAAACCCGCCCACATGCTCCACTTCGCTCTCCCCCAACGGAAACGGCGCGGTGGCCAAGAGATGAGAGATGGGATCTGCACCAAGCACCACCGCCACAGGCATGGGTTGGTTATTGGGGAGATAATATTTCCTAAACATCATGGCCAACTGGCTGGTCGTCTGTGGCCAGCCGGTAAGCCAGTCTTTGGTGTGGACCATAAAACGGTACATGCCCCAGTTGGTCCAGTCCGTGGTGGGATCCTTGGTTACCACAAGGTCCCAAGCACCGATGTATCGGCCTCCATCTCCTTCATGGATCATGGGAGTGGGGAATTTATATAGATCCACTTCATCCCCTATCATTATGTTTTCTTTACACGGGGCCTTTTCCTTTTTGATAACGCGCGGTGGAATCTTTTTATCCAGCGCTTCCTCATATGCCCCGTAGATCTCACGGATCGGAGCGTCCTTAGACAATCCCATTGCCAAAGCCACTCGGGGCCAATTTCCGGAGGTCCCATTGCAGATCCTGAAACCTTTGGGGTAGTCCTTAATATTTTCGAAAAGAAGACAGGGGCCGCTCATCTCGTAAACCTTTCTGCCTATAGCCCCTACCTCCAGATCCCAATCCACTTCCTGCGTGATCCGGACCAACTCTCCCGCCTTTTCAAGGACAGGGAAAAATTCTCTGTGATCTTTGAATGCCATCCAAAAGCCTCCTTAATAGATGATTTAATTGAGATTCTAAGGTACACAGGGCAATTTAAATGTGCAACAAAAATTTGGGTGACAATTTCTAGCCCTTGTCTAGCCCAAGCAATAACCTACCAATTTGTTTGGTTACTGCCATTGGGAAAGGTTTGATTCACTGTACCGCCAGCTAGTTCAAGTCTTCGACTGCAAACCCATTATTTTGAGAGCTCTCCAAAAGTAATGACTACGATAAGCAGTATTAAAAGCCACATGAGTATCTATAAGTCGTTGGTGATGCGATAGGCGCAGAGCTTTCTTATACCATTTATAATATTAATTCTGACCGCAATTCAAATTGAGATGGTATGCTCTCAAGGGAGGCTAGGATCTAGTGTCGGCCTGGAATGGCCAGATCACGTCTGCTGATATTTATATTGTGACCAAAATTGTGCCTATTCTTGATGATTAGCAGTGATAAGGGGTGAGGTTTCGT
>JASFIT010000128.1:0-10635 GCA_050122535.1 Desulfobacteraceae bacterium
AGTGAGAAAGAACACGATCACCACCCTAAATATAACTATCTTACTTGCCTTGGCAAACCCATTTTCTGACCAAGGAAATCAGCAGTGACTTCTTCTTGAACCGAAGAAGTGCTTGCCCCGTGGCCATGGTAAAACATCTAACGAGAAGGAGATACCAGTATGAAGACCGCACTGCTGTTGATTGATATCCAGAATGACTACTTCCCAGGCGGGAAGATGGAGCTGGTCGGGATGAAGGAAAGTTCAAGAAAGGCCCAAGAACTTCTGGATCTATTCCGAAAGCATAACCTACCAACCTTTCACATACAGCACGTCTCTTTAGGCAAAGGGGCTGGTTTTTTTCTTCCTGATACGGAAGGCGCTGAAATCCATGAGAGCCTTAAGCCCCTTTCTACGGATATGGTCATTCAGAAACACTTCCCGAACAGTTTTCGCGACACAGACCTCTTAGAAAGGCTCCAAAGCTCCCACGTCACAGCACTGGTCATTTGCGGCGCCATGAGTCATATGTGTATTGACGCCACAACCCGGGCAGCAGCCGATCATGCCTTCAAGTGCACAGTGATCCATGATGCATGCGCCGCGCGAGATCTCCAATTCGGAGATACCCTCGTTCCGGCAGAACAAGTCCATGCCTCATTTATGTCAGCCCTCAGCTTTGCCTATGCAAAAGTGATTTCCCTTCAGACATTTCTGTCCACTTTCGAGACAGAAGATAAGTAGGATTCAAGGAAAGACATGGAGCGTATCCTGGACTGGGGCATAAGCGTCGTTATTTGGTTCCAACAGTTCAGCCCCGCCTTCGACCTGCCATTCAAGGCCATTACTTTCATGGGAGATCAGCCCTTTTTCATGCTGTTGCTTCCCCTCGTCTATTGGTGTCTGAATCGGCGCCTTGGTGCCAGGCTGACCATCCTTTTTCTTTTTTCTGCCTACCTGAACGCGGTGGCTAAAGTGTTCGCGGCCCAACCCAGGCCTTACCAGTACGATCCCCGAGTGCTTCCATTGCACAATGCGGGTGGAGGGGGATTCCCCAGTGGCCACACCCAGAACGCCGTCGTGGTCTGGGGGTACCTGGCCTCCCATTTCCGAGGCGTGGGGCCGTGGACTTTGGCCGGTTGCCTGATGCTCTTGATACCCCTCTCAAGGCTCTACCTGGGCCTCCACTTTCCCACCGACCTCCTGGGCGGCTATCTCCTAGGCACGGCTCTGCTCCTCCTTTATCTCAGGCTGGAACCGGTTGTGGCGGCATGGCTCTCTGAAAAAGGCCTGGCATGGCAACTCTACGCAGGGCTATTCGTTCCCCTCTTACTCGTGCTATTGGTCCCGGGTAACAGAAAGTTTGGCGTCATCATTGGAGCCACCCTCATGGGAATGGGGGTTGGTTTTGCCCTTGAGCGCCGGTGGGCGCGTTTTGAATCTGGCGGTTTGTGGTGGAAGCGGGTCTTGCGTTTTCTTGTTGGGGTGCCGGTCCTCTTCGCCCTGTGGCTAGGGTTACGCACGGCCTTTTACGGGCTGGAACCTGAACAGTTCTATCGCTTCGTGCGTTACGCGTTGATGGGACTGTGGAGCGGGCTGGGAGCACCCTGGCTCTTCGTGAAACTCAAACTAGCAGACAGAGGCTAGAATGAATACCTTTCCGCTACTCCCTTTCTGCTCACTAGATACCCAAACCTATCCCGCTTTTCCCGCCTTGTGAAAAAGGTGGCCAACTGTTCACAAAAGGATACGTGTATCCCTGAATTCCTTGTGCTTAGGCTTGCCTGTATTGGGTCTAACTCACTAAAATTACTTATTTTCTTGTAAGCCTGATTGTTTTGGAATCGTTTTTGCTTACCCATATATCGGTTCTCCCTGCTATGTGAGTCGGGACATGGATCACAGGGTAGTGCTGTATTCACGATCAGGGCGAGCCTTCAGGGTCTGTCAGTGATTTAGGCGCCCATATCATCCTGCAGAAAGGGACGTGCTTAACCGGGATCTTATGACCTCACCGAAACTATCCATCATGCATTTATTTCCAACGAAAATGATCCGTTTTTTGGATAACCTACAGAAGATGATCATATGGTCACAAGTCTTCGGTATTGTCGTGTTGTCGCTTAGGCATTTTTTGGCAGGCTCTTGATTCGCGGCGCAGGCGGGCTCATCATCACCTTCTTAGCGCATTAAACCAATCGGGGGTTTATTTTGTTTTTCAACAGGATCACGGTAATACTGGTTCCGGATGGCACAAAGGGTCCCAGACAATTGAAGTTCCCAAAGCTCTTGGTTCCCCTTTTTGTCCTATTGTTCCTTTCCTGTGTGGTCTCTTTTGGCTGGATGTTCCGAGAATATAAAGTCATGCGAGACCAGATGCCTTTCTTAACTCAGCTGAAAGAAGAGAATAAGCAGCAAAAAAGACAGTTCATTCATTTGGCCCAACGCATTGACGAGATTATCGGCAATATGGGTCAATTGAAGCAACTTGATCTCAAACTGAAAGTCATGATGAACCTTGAAACAGAAGAAGGTAGCGAGCCCGGGGGTGTGGGTGGTTCAGCCCCCTCGTTAGGATGGCCCCATTATGCCGAGGCTAAGACCCACAAAGAGCAGGTTCGCTTGATGCATCAATCCTTAGATAATCTGAAAACCGAAGTGGCCATGCTGAAGCGGGATAAGAGTGAGTTCCGAAAGTTCCTGGAAAGCCAGAAAAAACTCCTTGCCTCAACGCCCTCCATTTGGCCGACCAAGGGGTGGATGAGTTCCCGGTTTGGATACCGCATCTCGCCCTTCACCGCGGAAAAGGAGTTTCACAAAGGGATTGACATATCCGCGAGGATGAATGCGCCCATTGTTGCACCCGCGGACGGCGTCGTGTTTGGCGTTGACTTTGACCACGGGCTTGGAAAAACCTTGGTCATTAAGCATGGTTATGGTGTGGCCACCATATATGCCCACCTAAACAAAATCCTTGTGAAGAGAGGCCAGTACGTAAAGCGAGGTGAAAAAATAGCCCAGGTGGGCAGCACAGGTCGCTCCACCGGGCCACATCTGCATTATGAAGTTCGTCTGAACGGCGTGCCAGTAAATCCACTCCGTTACATTCTCAATTAATCCTTAACGCTCCTTTTCAGCCTTTTGAAACAGACAGGAATGAGGAGCGCGAATTCTCCCTCAATCAACTTTATGCATGATCGAGTGCGTAGCTGATCATCTCCCCTGTTTTTTTCCTATGGATCAATCCCTTCTCCTCAAGATATCTCAGATGCGCCATAGCTTCTCCGGTGGCAAACCACTTCTGTTGGAGCGGGAATTGATCCCATGAATCGTATTCAATATCCCAGGTCATTTCCGCTGCCACTTGAAAGGCGTTCTTGTGAGCCTCTTTTAGGATCACGAGGATTTCATCCGCCCTATTCTGATGATGGAGCTTCAATTCTTTGATTCTTTCTCTATGGTTCGTGAAAAGACGCCTGTGTCCCGGCAACACAAGATCAACCTCCAGCTCATAAACCTTGTCCAGACTGGCCAGATAGTTCTCCAATGGATTCCCTTGGCTTGACCAACACTGAATGTTCGGCGTTATATCAATGAGTATGTGATCACCGGAAATGAGAATCTTCTCGCGCGGGTCGTACAGACACGTGTGACCCCAGGTGTGCCCGGGTGTCCTGACGCAACTGAAATTGTAATCCCCAGCTTGGAGCGTGTCTCCATCCTCCAGAAGGACCAAGTCCGGTATTCTCTCTGCGCCGTACTTATATCCGGGGTGGTTAAGGAGCGCCATTCTGAGTTCTTTTTCTGGAAAACCGTTAGTGGTGCCGTAAGCGACCATCGGCTCAAAGCGGTCTGGCACGAGAATGAATTCTCTGTCCGGCCTGTTGAAGTAAACCTCACGGGTCGCTCTGACCAACTTTGAGACCATGGCAAAATGATCGGCATGGAGATGGGTAATGAAGAAGTCGGTCCTTTCCAGATCAATGTCCAGTTCGCGTAATCCAGCCTCCATCGCGTCCAGACATTCTTTTCGGTTCAGACCCGTATCGATAATAAGATTTCTATCAGCCGCTTTTACCACATAGGAGTTGAGGTACTTGAGGGGATTGTCCGGTAGAGGGATCTCATTTCGGAACAGATTGGAGCGAATCTCTTCCACCATCTGATGACTCCTTTTGCCAGATCTAAGTACATTACAGGATCCACAAGCGGCCCTGGCCATTTGATTATGGCATCCTTAAGGCCTGTGTGCAAGCAGTCTCTCCTCTGTTTGATTTTTGTTGAAAGTCTCCAGTGCATTTGATGATCATTGTCCGATGTTGTAATTTATGGAGATTTCAGTATACTCCCTGCAAAATCAGTATTGCCATTTCTCCAAAAAAAATAGTGAGAGCAGGTCACAACAGATAGATGGGCGAAAAAATTGCCACCAAAAAAGTGATTTCTTGGTCCATGTATGACTGGGCCAACTCCGCCTTCGCCACCAGTGTCATGGCCGGGTTCTTCCCCGTATTCTTCAAACAATACTGGTCCACGGGTGTGGAGGTCACGACGAGTACATTCCGATTAGGTATGGCCAATTCAATCGCAAGCCTCATCGTCGCCGCCCTAGCCCCCGTCTTAGGGGCTATCGCCGACAGGGGCGGGGCAAAAATAAGGTTCCTCCTCTTTTTTGCGGCCATGGGAATCATCATGACCGGTGGGATGTTCTTCGTGGCAAAGGGTGCATGGCAATTAGCTGTCCTGCTATATGTATTGGGAATCATCGGCTTCTCGGGGGGGAATGTGTTCTATGATGCGTTGATCGTGGACGTTTCCCCTCCTGACCGAACGGACATGGTATCATCTTTGGGTTTCTCACTCGGTTATCTTGGCGGTGGCCTCTTGTTTGCCATGAACATCTTTATGACCTTGAAGCCTGCCTTCTTTGGGCTGGCGGACGCCAGCCAAGCCGTAAGGGTCTCCTTTCTTAACGTGGCCATCTGGTGGGCAGTATTCTCTATCCCCATCATGATCTTTGTGAAGCAACCAGCGACTCCACTGCGAAAGAGTGGCTGGGCCATGGTAGGCGCAGGTTTTCGACAACTGAGAACAACCTTTGGGGAGGTCCGTAAGCTGCGGCTGGTTTTCCTGTTTCTTATTGGGTATTGGCTTTACATTGATGGTGTTGATACGGTCATACGAATGGCCGTGGACTACGGTATGTCACTCGGGTTTGAAGCCAATAGCCTTATCGTCGCTCTGATGATTACCCAATTTGTGGGGTTCCCTGCTGCCATTGCCTTTGGCAAGTTAGGCGAAACACTGGGTACGAAGCCCGCCATTCTCCTGGGCATTGGCGTTTATGTTGGCGTGACCATCTGGGCCATTTTCATGGAGAAGACAGCTGAGTTCTATGCTCTGGCAGTGGTTGTGGGTCTCGTACAAGGGGGCGTGCAATCCCTAAGCCGCTCCTTTTACTCTCGGATCATCCCTGCTAACAAGGCAGCAGAATTCTTTGGCTTCTACAACATGTTGGGTAAGTTTGCTGCGGTCCTCGGCCCCTTTCTGGTGGGCTGGGTTGGGGTACTGACTAGCAATCCGCGCATTGCCATCTTCTCCATCATCATATTGTTCATAAGCGGAGGCGTGATTCTGTACATGGTGGACGAGACGAAGGGTGCACGAATGGCCAAAGCCTTGGAGCAGCTTTAGAGGAGTATTAGACGGAAATGAATGTGGTAAAAGGCTATCTCTGTGTGGTGGCCGCTGCCATCATGTGGGCATCGTCTGGCACAGCGGGCAAGGGCTTATTCGAGCAGGGGATAACACCCTTTGAACTGGTCCAGATTCGGGTCACTTTTGCATCGGTCCTGATGGCCGCGGTTTTTGGCATCTTTGCAAAAGGACTCCTCAGAATCAGGGTTAAAGACCTGGGCTACTTCCTTTTGCTGGGTGGCGTTGGCATGACATTGGTGCAGGGTACCTACTTTTACACCATTAGCAAGATCCAGGTCGCAGCGGCCATCCTGATCCAATATTTGGCCCCCGTCTTTGTGGCCTTTTATGCCATTTGTTTCTGGAAAGAACGACTTACGGCAGCGAAGCTTTCAGCGATCGTTCTCGCTGTTGGAGGTTGCTATCTTGTGGTTGGCGGCTACAATCTTCAGCTCCTCCAGGTGAACCGTCTGGGCATCATGGGGGGTCTGGCCTCCGCTCTATGCTTTGCTGGATACACGTTGCTGGTAGAACGGGGAATGCACCGCTACCGGCCCTGGACCATGCTTTTCTACTCCATGGCATTTGCCGCCCTCGCCTGGCACATTGTCTATCCACCGTTTCACTATGTGGTTGCTGGGTTTAGCTGGGCTCAGTGGGGATGGATCCTCTACATTACCGTTGTGGGCACCATCATGCCTTTTGGCCTTTATTTCGTGGGGATCAACTATATCCGTTCCACCCGCGCCAGCATAACGGCAACGCTGGAGCCAATCTCAGCGGGTTTCTTCGCTTTTATCTTCCTCGGAGAGGCCCTGGAACCTCTTCAGATTCTGGGCGGCATTCTGGTCATATGCGCCATTGTGCTTTTACAGGTGCAGCAGGAACAGGACGAAATGGCGCCAGAGCGAATACGGACCCAAAGGTCATAGAAACGCCTCATTGAAACGGGCGAAAACTTGGACCCTTTTGGGCCATGAGCGTGAACCGGCATGCCGGAGTCACCGGAATAAGATTTCCCAATTCGTTTTTGCAGTTGAAATGTGGCCAGAGTATATTTACGATATAGTCAATTGACCCTAAGAATACCGGCCACAAATACGCGTCCATGCCCAAATCCTTTTTCCCCTTTCAGGAGTGCTTCCAATCCTGCGGGACCTGGATATGGACGAATGTCAAGACCATCTTCTTAGAAAAAGAAACCCAAAAACAATGGCAAAAAAGAAACAGGTTCTCGTTATAGGCGCAGGCGTTGCGGGCCTGACAGCAGCCCAGGAGCTGACCCAGATGGGGATTCACGTGCTTCTCATAGAGAGGAGGCCGTTTATCGGGGGCCATGCGGCCAACTTCACCTGCAAAGCAACAGACAAATGTGCCAAATGCAACTACTGCCTGGTTCAGGACAGACTGGCGGAGACTTCCAGAGAAAACGGGCTTGAGCTCAGATTGCAAACAGAGGTGGAGGCCTTAGAACGACAAGGGAAGATGTTCCAGGTATCCTTCCGATCTGGGCCGAAAATCATTGATCCTGAAAAATGCACGGACTGCGGGCTCTGTTACGAAAAGTGTCCCGAGGGTGCCATCATTACAGCTCCTTCGCCCCATCTTCATCCCTTTTATGCCATTGATCCTCTCAAATGCGCCGATCTCCAGGAGAAAGAGAAACAGTCTTGCCAGTCCGTCTGCCCTGATGGAGCGATCAATTTTGACGAACAAGAGGAAATAGGTGGCCGTCAGGTGGAAGGCGTTTTGTTGGCCATCGGGTATGAGCCTTTTGATCCAGGAGAAATTAAGAGATTCAACTTCCAAAACCTCAAAAATCTGGTCACCGAAATGGACCTGGAAAGGGTACTCCGCCTTCATGGGGACATTTACAGACCCTCTGACAGCGCTCCCCCCAAAAGCATGGCGTTCATCCAGTGTGTGGGGAGCCGCGACCCCCATCTGAACCATAATTATTGTTCAAGGGTCTGTTGTGGTTATGCCCTGAGGATGGCCCTGAAGATCACCCATGACCATCCCCAAATCCAGATAACTCTATTTTATATGGACATTCAGAATTTCGGCAAAGACTTCGAGCGGTATTACGAGGAGGCCAGAAATAGTATACGCCTCATACGGGGCCTCCCGGGAGATTTCTATGCAGCGGGCAATGACACCATCTCCTTGAGCTTTTATGATGAAGAGACCCGGAGAACGGTCACAGATGATTTTGATATGGTTATTCTTTCTGTGGGCATAACGCCTTCTGCATCGCATGGTTTCTTTAAAGATATGCTCGGACTTTCTCTTAACGAGGATGGGTTCTTCTCAGCGCCAGATCAAACGCAAAACAGAGGCATTTTTGTGGCCGGGAGTGCAGAAGGGCCGATGAATGTGGCTGAATCCATCACCCATGGGAAAAGGGCGGCTTTGGAGATGGCCAGATATCTGGGCGTTGTTAAAGACCAGTAAAGCTCGCGCTCTAAAGGGCGGAGCATCTTTCGTCAAACCTCGAAACGATCTCCTCCCCCTTGAGAGACTGTGTCGAAATCCCACTTTGGTCATTGCGAGCGACCGAAGGGAGCGTGGCAATCTCTTTGTTTTCGATGTTTTATGAGATTGCTTCGGTCTCCCCGCCTCCGCGGGAGTCCCTCGCAATGACATCATGACATAGTTTCTGGTTTAGAGAAGAGAAATTGAACAGGCATCGTGCAAAAGAGAGTGTGGAAATGGTGGAAATGCATATTTCCCCCAAAGTACTGGTTGTGGGCTCTGGGCCGGTTGCCCATTTGGCCGCCTTGGAACTGGCCAAAATGGGTCACGAGGTCCTTCTATGCAACCAAGCCACAAGCATTGCTGGTCATACCCATCTGTGGGGGAGCCCGGATGATCCTCTTTTTATACCTGGTTCTCTGATAGAGGACATAAAAGATGATCCGAGGATCGAAATTATGGCACCCACAGAGATCCTGGAATTTCAAGGCTCACCCGGGAACTTTCAGGTGCGGTTAGCAGGAAATGACGAGGACAGAATACAAAAAGAAATAGGCGCCGTCATCCTTTCCAGCGAGCCATCGCTTGTGGCCGATTTTTCGTCCTGGGGATTGAATGCGTCTGATAATGTAAAGGATTTGTCATGGGTGGAATCTATACTCTCCTCTTCTGGCGACGACCCCCTTGTTTCCGGTGATTCTGTCAGAAAGATCGTTTTCCTCTGCGGTTTTACCCATCACTCCAACCCGTTTTCTCAAAAGAGGGCCATGGAGGCAGCCGCAAAACTGGTTTCAGAAGGAAAAAACATGGTCATTTTCCTTGTGGACCAATTTCAAGTGGCTGATTATGGCCTTGAAAGGCTCACCCACAAGGCGAGGGAAGCGGGCGTTCTTTTCGTCAAATTGACAGAATCCAGGCCAGAGGTCGAAATTAGGAGCAACAAGGTCACGGTCTCTTATTACGACCAGGAGCTTGAGGAAAAGGTGACAATCTTTCCAGACTTCGTGATTCTGGAGGAAGCCTACAAGGCCCCGGCAGAGATGATGCATCTTGCTAACTTATTGGGCGTAACCGCCGACCGGCGTGGCTTTTTCCAGGGGGAGAATATTTATAATCAACCCATTTATACCAATCGGCATGGCATTTGGGTGGTAGATTCTGCAAAAGGCCCTGCCTCGCTCAGAGAGGGTATTGAAGAAGCAAAGGCCGCAGCCATGGACATTCACCAGTTCTTGGGGCAAGAGGGAGCGGTTGCTGCTGAGAAACGATTATTGTTTGATGAGGCAAAATGCGGCAAATGCCTGACCTGCTATCGTTCCTGTCCTCACTTTGCCATAGCCGCCTATGAAGTGAAGCCTGTATTCTATGACCTGGCTTGCAAGGCCTGCGGTATCTGTGCGTCCGCTTGTCCCATGGATGCCATTCAGATTGCGCATTTTACGGATAATGAGATAATAGGGGAGATAGAGAACACGGTTCAGAACCGACCTGGCCACACAAAGGAGGACAATGTCTCGTTTATCGCTTTCTGCTGCGAGAATTCGGCTTTCGATTCTGCCCGGGTGGCCTCCTTAATTGGGCTTCCATTGCCAAAGGGTCTCCAAATCGTTAGGGTCCCGTGTGCAGGAAGGGTGGATCTGCAATACTTGCTGAAAGCTTTGGAATCCGGTGCGGATGGCGTGATGATCATTGGTTGTCATGATGAGAGTTGCAAGTCTGAAAAGGGAAACAGGCTGGCGAAAAAGCGGATAGACATTATGGGTGAAGCCCTTGGAGGCGTGGGCCTGGAAAAGGAGCGCCTTTTCTTTGAAAGCTGTGCACCTGGCATGGGTTGGGAATTTTCAGAAATAGCCACAAGGGCGGAGGTTGTTCTACGGGACTTGGCAAAGGCCCGTTAGAGACCTCTCTGTCGCGACAAAAAGTGAGGTTACTTCATGACTGATATCGATTTTGAAAACACAGACCCCAATTTCAAGTATGAATTGGCCAAAGAGCCGGGCGGTGAAAAAATTATGGCCTGCTTCACTTGCCGCACGTGCACGGCGAGCTGCCCTATTACCGCTGTAAACGAAAGATTCAATCCGCTCCGAATCATCCGCCTGGCCCTTTATGGACTCAAGAAGGAGGTCCTGGGTAGCGACTTCATTTGGTTATGTTCCAGTTGTTATGCGTGCCAGGAAAGATGCCCCCAGGGAGTGAGCATTACGGAAATTATGACCCTTCTGAAAAACATGGCCGTGAAAGAGGGGCATGCCCCCACGGGCGTCAGGGCGCAATTGGATCTCATTAAGACCCATGGCCGCATCTATCCTCTTGATGATTTTGACAACAAGAAACGGAAAAAAGCTGATCTGCCCACTTTGCCAACTTCGTGTAAGGTGATGAAGGATCTCTTTCCCGAAGAATAAATATATTTCCCTCCTATCAACCCCGTTCACTGGTGGCCCGTCCTCCGTAGCAGGCTACTGCGGAGGATGGAGAGGG
>JASFIT010000129.1:0-10581 GCA_050122535.1 Desulfobacteraceae bacterium
TAGGCCGAAGACAGAGAATCCTTTCCATTGGGCGGCATCTCCCGCCCAATGGAGAATTCATTCTCCTCTGTGTCCTCTGTGCCTCTGTGGTGAGTAGGTTAGATGGAATTGGAAGGGCACCATTTGTAGACGGGGCATCGGTCATGGGCCGGTTTGCGGGCCTTGCAGATCTCTCTGCCGTGATAGATGAGGATGTCGGAAAAGCGGCGCCATCTCTCCTTGGGGAACAGTTTTTCCAGATCTTTCTCAATCTTGTCAGGATCCTTGTTTTCAGTAAACCCAAATCTGGAAGAGAGACGTTTGACATGGGTGTCCACCACCACCCCGGGGACATCAAAGGCAGCGCCCAAGACCACATTTGCCGTTTTGCGTCCAACGCCAGGTAGTTTGACCATTTCTTCCATGGTGGAAGGGACCTTCCCCCCATAAAGATCCAGGATTCCTTGAGCGCATCCTTTGATGGATTTCGTCTTATTCTTGAAGAATCCGGTCGGCCTGATATCCTCTTCCACTTGAGCGATGGGGGCCTTCACATAATCTTCTGGCGTTTTATACTTCTTGAACAAAGTTTTGGTCACCTGGTTCACTTGCTTATCCGTGCACTGTGCTGAGAGGATGGTCGCCACAAGGAGTTGGAAAGGGTTTTTATATTTGAGTGCTGTTTTTTCATGGGTGTAAAGAGGATCCAACGTTTCAAAGATGATCTTGGCTCTCTCTCTCTTCCTCTTCAAGCTCTCCATATCATTCCTTTCTCGTACTTGGTTCGTCACCCTACCCCTTCCTCGCCGTCAAGATGCTGTGTAACAATCCTTTTTTGTCATTGCGAGCGACTCCCGCGGAGGCGGGAGGAGCAATGACATTGCGACACAATCTCCTAAGGGGAGGGAGAGTGTAAGGCTTCGCTCAATATATTGAAGTGCGGGTCGAAACGCAACTACCTTTACATCACAGACTCAAACTCATATAATTCTTACTAAGTAAGAGAATTAAGATATGCATAGAATAAGATTATATAAGTCAAACAGATGAAAGTAGGGACGTCTCATAAATCATATCAGGATTGCATCTCGATCTGTTATGTGATCTCAATTATCCTGTTCACCCTTGCATGGTCAGGAATTCCAGCACTCTTCGCCCAAACTATGAGCCTAGATGGGTCGGGGACAATCCCAAAAAAAACCTCACCCTATGAAAAAAAGGGGAAGGAGGGGATCATGGCAGATCGAGACAAATTGACAGATGAGGAAGGCAGGTGCCTTCTTTCTGTTGCAAGAGAAACTATCCAGCAAAAGCTGTTCAATTCAGAGAATCAGGCCTTGGCTGACTCTCAAGTATCGCCCAAATTTTCCGAAAGACGTGGCACCTTTGTAACGCTTACCCTTGATGGCGGTCTCAGGGGATGCATTGGGCACATCATACCTCAGGAATCCCTTCTTGAAGGGATCAGGGTTAACGCTATTAATGCCGCCTTTCGAGATCCACGCTTTAGACCCCTTTCCAAAAAAGAGTGGAAAAGGGTAAAGATTGAGATCAGTATCTTGACCGAACCTAAACCCCTTCTTTACACGGATGCCGAAGACCTTTTAGATAAACTTCGGCCAGGCATTGATGGCGTGATTCTCAAAAAGGGATTGCACCAGGCCACCTTTCTCCCACAGGTATGGGAACAACTTCCTGATAAGAAGGAATTCTTGACCCATCTTTGTTTGAAGGCAGGCTTAGAAACGGAGGCCTGGAAAAAGGAGAAACTGGAGGTCTCCACCTACCAGGTTCAAGCCTTCGAGGAACACTAAACATTTATCATCTATCATTTATCAATCGTAAAAAATCAAAATCTCAATGATAAATGCGCCATGATAAATGACCAATGACGAATACTAAGCGTCTCATCATATGGGCCATTATAGGGACAGGGATATCTTCCATTGCTGTTCAACTTGTCACCATAAGGGAATTCTTATCCCAGTTCCATGGAAACGAAGTTACTATTTCTCTGGTCCTTTTCTCTTGGTTGTTATTAACCGGTCTTGGTAGTCTGGCCGCAAAACCCGTCAAACGGTCCTCCCTTACACTTTTTGCCCTCATCACCATATTGATGGCCATCTGGCCTCTCATCCAGATTGTCATTATCCGAGAACTGCGGGAAACCATCTTTGTCCACGGCGTCTCCCCAGGGTTCCACCAGATCTTTTTTTATATCATGACGGCCACTACCCCTTATTGTCTCATGGTTGGGTTTATCCTTCCGCATTCCTTGAAAGTCCTCCACGACAATGACTATCCTTTTACATCCGGGGAACTCTATCTGACAGACAACATTGGAGACATTTGTGGCGGGATACTATTCAGCTTCATCCTGGTCTATTGGGTGAAGCCTTTCAAGACCATAGCCGTCACTTCAGGTTTCATGATCATCGTGGGCTTGATCCTCCTCTTGGCCGCGCGAAGGTATTATGTTTTGGTACCCGCTGTCCTGTCCGTTTTTCTCTTTTATATGTTTTCTTTGGATGGCCATTTTGAAACATCCACCCTATTCAAACAGTATGGAGACATCGTTCAGTATGTGGAGTCCCCTTATGGAAGAATCGTGATCACCAAAGAAGGTCAACAGAATACATTTTGGGAATCCGGCGCTCCCCTTTACTCTGACGCCAATATTATAAACAGCGAAGAGAAGATACACTATCCCCTGAGCCAACTGGAGAGAGTGGAAAATGTTCTTCTGGTATCAGGAGGACTCGGTGAGACCTTGGGTGAGGTGGCAAAATACAATCCAAGGCACATTGATTATGTGGAGCTGGATCCTTACCTGACGGATGCGGCGCAAGAACTTGGTGTCATAAAAACGACACCCCTCCTGAGCATCAAAAACACGGACGGTAGGAGCTATATCAAAAAGACTAACAATCGGTATGATGCTATCATTATTGACCTTCCCGACCCAGATACTTTCCAGATAAACAGGTTTTTTACCAGCGAGTTCTTCGCACTTACAAAAAAGATCCTATCTGAAGGAGGCGTTCTTTCATTCGGAATAAAGTGCTCTCCCAATTATATTAGCGATGTTAGGAAGAAGAAACTCTCGATCATACATAATACCGCGCGATCCCACTTTGACAACGTCCTCGTCCTCCCCGGGGGAGAAGCCTATTTCCTATGCAGGGATGGCAGGCTATGGACGGATATACCTGCCAGGTTAAAGGGCAGGTCTGTTCAAACAGCCTATTTGCAAGGCTTCTACTATGGGAACGTGACACAAGAAAGAATAGACAAACTGCAACAAATTCTGGATGAAAAGGCGTATATCAACACCGATTTTGAGCCTCGGGTCATGAACGTGGTTTTCCAGGAATGGTTCATGAAACACGGGACCTCGCCTAAGGCATTTTTCTTAGTTCTACTGGGCCTAACTCTCATCTATCTCATATTCATGAAGAAAGAGGAGTACGTCCTCTTTTCCACAGGCCTCGCGACCATGGGCGTGGAGATGCTTGTGATATTCACTTTTCAGGTGATGTATGGGTACATTTATTTAAAGATCGGAGCCATCGTAACGGTCTTTCTGCTGGGATTGCTCCCCGGCGCCGTGGTGGGGAATCTCTACAAAGAGGGGAACATGGGCAGGCTTATCATGTCGGAGATTATCTTTTTGGGTCTGCTCTTGATCTTTTTTGTATGGGTCAGATTTTATAGAGGAGAGCTTAGCCAATTCTACTTCTTGGCATACTGTTTTGTCTTCTCATTCTTCTGTGGATTCCAATTCCCGGTGGCCGCAAATATCATAGGTGAAAGACAGAGCCCCGCAGCAGGTTGTTTAGCCGCTGATCTGACCGGGGCTGCTGTGGGCACGGTCGCGACGGGGACGCTCTTGATTCCTTTATGGGGAATTCAATCGGCCATTATTTTTTTGATACTTATCAAGATTTCCAGTAACATGGTTGTATTATTCTCGAAGATAAAAGGACCTTAAAAATGAGCCGTTTGATGACGCGAAAAGAGTTCTTGAAATCCTTGGGCATAGGCGCCTCTGCACTTCTTTGCGCCAGCCAGGGATACGCGTTCTGGCCCAATAAAAGGAGGAACGGCAAAAGCGTAAAGGGTCACATATTTAAGGGGGATGCCCCCTCCGAACCCTGGAAATGGTCCATTGAGGCCTTCCATTACACGAAGGGCAGCAAGGAAGTTCAGTGCCAGGTCTGTCCCAATCGGTGTATTCTATCACCTGGAGACCGCAGCGTCTGCCGATCAAAGGTAAATATTAGGGGAAAATTGTACTCCCTAGCATATGGAAACCCCTGTTCTGTACACGTTGATCCCATTGAAAAGAAACCCCTGAATCATTTCTACCCGGCGACTCCCATATTTTCCATAGCCACCACAGGGTGCAATTTTAGGTGTCTCAATTGCCAGAACTGGGAGATCTCGCAACGAAAGCCTGAAGAGGTCCGGAATTATGAATTGTTTCCTCCCGACGTGGTGCTGGCGGCAAAAAAGGCCGACGCCCCTTCCATTGCCTACACGTATTCAGAGGCGATAACCTATTATGAGTATATGTATGATACTTCCAAATTAGCCAGAGAGGCAGGACTGAAAAACGTTTTAGTCTCCAATGGATACATAAACAGAAAACCCCTCCTTGCGCTCTGCAAATACCTTGATGCGGCCAATATCAATCTGAAATCTTATGAGAACAGTATATACCTGGCCCTCAATGGTGGCACCCTGTGGCCCGTCCTCAACGCCTTCAAGACGCTACACCAAGAAGGCGTCTGGTTTGAAATGACCACGCTTGTGGTCCCCACCTATGTGGATGATTCTGATATGATCAAACGAATGTGCGGTTGGATTTTAGAAGAACTTGGACCTGACTATCCTCTCCATTTCTTGAGGTTTTTCCCGCAATACAAGCTGACCAGGTTGCCGTCAACGCCCATAAAGACACTGGAACAATTCAGGAGTTTGGCCCTAAAGGAAGGCATTCATTACGTCTATCTGGGCAATGTACCTGGACACGAAGGGTGCCACACGTACTGTCATAATTGTGGAAGGATACTTATAGAGAGGAAGGGCTATTTTCTAGGTCAGTTCAATATGGAGAAGGGTCACTGTATATTCTGCAAAACAAAGATACCTGGAAGGTGGACATAGGAAGACTCCTCCAGTAAGTCCAAACATCCAAAATGACTTGACAGCGTCCGAACCTTAAAATACTAAAGAGGGCAATCAGGCACGAAGCCTGTACCGAAATACATGAGGAAAGCCCTGTCCTTTCCCCTCCC
The DNA here is from genome assembly GCA_050122535.1 of Desulfobacteraceae bacterium. Taxonomy (GTDB): domain Bacteria; phylum Desulfobacterota; class DSM-4660; order Desulfatiglandales; family HGW-15; genus JASFEQ01. The sequence goes on from JASFIT010000129.1 coordinate 5,280, forward strand.
CTGGGGGACTGTGTCGCAATTCGACAAAGCTGTCATTCCGGGCGAGCAGAATAATGTTGAGCGAGACCCGGAATCCAGGAAACACGCAGAAAATAAAGTCATCCTGGATCCCGGCTCGCATCCCGCTGCGCGAGATTTGGCCGGGATGACGAATTACGCCGCAGTCTCTGGTGGGAGGGGAAAGGGGAGGGGGAACCGATAAGCATAGACCACGAAGGCTATAAGGGTCAGGAAGATCCCGTTGAGTCTTGGTGGTTTTTTTGATGAGGCTGTGGGAAAACGCCCATCTGCTGTGTTACCCTTATCCCCCGCCCTGTTAAATTCTCGCTGCGCGAGACGGCGAAGCCGATTTAACAGGGCAAGTCACTGCGGCGTACTTCTCTGTACGCCTCATTCCTCGGGATTTCGGAAGCCTTGCATATGGACATTTTCCAACAGCCTCTCAGAAGCCGGTTTTTCGACAGTCTCAATGGCATTTTTCCACCGGCCCCTGAGCATCTTCGGAACTGTAGATGCAGTTCGGGTCATTTTTCAAGGCTTTTGGAGTGCTGGAGCCCTGCCGTATTGGAGTGTTGCAGTTGATTAAAGTTTCCGAGCCTTAGGTTTTGAGTTATCCATCACTCCATTACTCCATTATTCCATCACTCCAGGGTAATTGGATTTTATCATGCACATCTCTGAAGGCGTATTGGCCACTCCCGTTCTTGTAGGCGGTGCCGTATTGAGCACAGCGGGCATAAGTGTGGCCCTGAAAAAACTCCATAATGAAGATATTCCAAAAGTGGGGGTCTTATCGGCAGGCTTTTTTGTGGCAGGCCTGATTCACGTTCCCATCGGGGTCGCGTCTGTGCACCTGGTCTTAAACGGATTGGTAGGGCTCATTCTTGGTTGGCTCTCCTTTCCCGCGATTTTTGTGGGGCTTCTGCTCCAGAGCATTATGTTCCAATACGGGGGCATTACGGCTTTAGGTGTCAATACCTTTAATATGGGCGTACCGGCGCTGGGCTCTTATTTACTTTTTGGACGGCTTGTGACTAGGACATCGAAAAGCTATATATCTTCAGCTTCGGCATTTATGGCTGGATCGTTGGCCATCTTTTTGAGCGGTATTTTTGTGGGTATCTCTCTTTATCTGACGGGGGAGGCCTTTTTGCCGGCTGCAAAAATCGTGGTAGTAGGCCATATCCCCGTCATGCTGATAGAGGGAATCATCACGGCGGCCTGTATAAGCTTCCTCAAGAAGGTAAAACCAGAACTTCTTTCCATGACTTGACCCCATGCAACAATGAATGCCCGTGGTTCTGCATTGACACATGGAGCTCATTTCTTTATAATTTGTCTCAAAGAAACTTAGTTTTATTTATTTCGAATAACAAGGACCACCAAATGGAAGGGAAAAAAGCAAACCGCGGTCATCTGCAATTGGTGCTCGCCGTCTCAATCTGCCTCATCACGGCATGTGCTACACTGTCGTCCAATAAAACACAAATGCCCTCAACTGAAGAAAACAGGAAGCTAAAGAAGGCCTTGGCAGAAAGCAATTCTGAGCGTAAAGGCCTTAAAGACAGAGTTTCCAAAATGCATATGCAGATGTTGGAAAAAGACGCCCAAATCAAGAAGCTTGAGGAACGCCAGAACACACAACAGAGGGTGTTGGATGATGCCATTCAGGAAGTGGTAAGAGCCAAAGCAAAATTGGCTAGTCTGGAGAGCAAGGCAGAGGCCGCATCGAATATGGCAGAGGCAGAGATTGCCTTAAGGAATCTTAGGACAGAGTTAGGGGCCGGTGAGAAGGATCCAGATGTTATTAAGGCAAAGCAGCTATTGAAGATGAGTGCCCTGGAGTTTGAAAAGAAAAACTACGGGGGTGCCCTTTACCTGACCAGCCAGGCGATGAGTCACATCAAGGCTGGCCAGATACGAATGAAGCCGCACGAAAAGATACCCGTCATCAAGGGTGAAATTCTATTTGCCGAACCTTTGTCCCTGCGGGTGCTGAGAACGAGTAATCTCAGGGAAGCCCCTGATCTCAAAAGCAAAGTCCTCACCACATTGGAGAAAGGCGCTCCGGTTGTCGGTTATTCATATAAAGGAGAGTGGGTGAGGGTACATTCTGAGCAAGGCATACATGGGTGGATCTTTCAGACTTTGGTGGGAGCCCGCTAGGCAACCAGAGCGCAACGCGCAAATCCCATGTCACTTTATTTGGCCGCCGCTTTCTTCCTCTTTTTTTTCCGCCCGCTACCAGCAAGAACAACGCGGTCACGACCGCGCTTCTTGGCCTGATACAGGGCCGCATCAGCTTTGCTAATTATGGCCTGAGCATCGTCTCCGTGTTCAGGGAAAGAAGCGACGCCCATACTTATGGTGACTGTCACTGAGTGTCCATTGGCCTCAATTTTCTCTTTGGCCACGCTGCCCCTGATGCGCTCTCCCGCCTTCACACCTTCATCCTGCCCGATTTCCGGCATGACGATTATGAATTCCTCTCCGCCATAGCGGGCTGCATAGTCACAGCCTCGGATTGATTCCTGGAAGAGTTTGCCCATTTTACGCAGTACTTCATCTCCCGCCAAGTGGCCATACGTGTCGTTAAACTTCTTGAAGTGATCAATATCAATGATCAACAGTGCGAAGGGGCTTCCATATCGGTTGGAACGACCTATCTCTCCGCTCAACGACTCCATAAGATGTTTACGGTTGTAAAGTCCTGTCAAGCTGTCCGTTATGGAGAGGATTTCTAGTTCCTCGTTCTTCTCTGTCAAGGCCTCGTTTGCAGCAGCCAGTTGTTCTCGTCCCTTGCGGAGGCGTGCTACCATTTGGTTGAACACCTGGGTCAGGTAACCGACCTCACTGCGACTGAGAACGGGGAGATCCACCTCCAGGTCGCCCGCAGACACTTTATCCGCTCCCTTCGTCAACCTGGCCAGAGGTCGCACGATACTTAGACCAAGGAGATATGCGCAAAGTCCAATAAGAAGCAGCACACCTGCAAACAGCCCCAGTGTCAGATTTCGAAGCCGAATAATCTCAGCATATGCCTCCTGCCTGTCTTTTTCGGCCACAACGCCCCAATCCAGTTCCTTTACTTTCTTGAGTGTTCCCACCACCGCCTTACCCTGGTAACCGGTGTATTTCATGGGGATTCCCTCTTTGGAAAAGAGCCTGTCCAAAGTCTTATCTACCATGATCTTTCTGAGGGTCTTCATCGGGATGGGCACGGAACCGACTAGCAAAATGCCCTCCTTTGTGATGAGTTGCAGGTCCACTGCTTCTCCATGAGCGTAGTTTTTCAGCATCAAGCCGATGGCTTGAAAGTTCAGCTTAATGGCCAGGATACCCAATATGCGGTTGCGGCCAGCTAATATGGGCGTGGCGATTACCATGACCGGGATCTGTGAGGCCTGGTCAAGATAGGGTTGCCCGACGATAGGTTCGTCAGATCGCGCCGTCTCCAGCCACTTTTCGGGCATTTGCAGAGGACTTGCCTTTTTTGCACTCGTGGCCAGTGTTTTTCCGCTTAGATCCATGAGCATGAGCGCTTCGTACTCGTCGAATTTCCCCAACAAAGATCGGAAGTAGTCTCTGATCCGACGCTGCGCATCCACTTTTTCAACGTGTGGCGTGTCCGAGCGGAAAAGCTTCTCACGATATTTTAAAACGGTGTCTGAAACCGTGTATGTGCGTGCGTCATTGAGCTTTCTTTGGAGCCATAGGGCAACTTCCCTGGAAGTTTGGGTCGTGACAACTTTCAGTTCCTGCTTGATGTTTTCACTCAAGAAATTTCTGTTCTGAACATAGGAAACCCAGCCCATAATCACTGTGGGAATAATAGTGGCGAGGAGAGCGAAAACAATTATTTTTGTCTTAATGCTGTCAAGGCGAGAAATTTGGAAGAATTGGGTTTTTGATTGTGCCTCAGTAGCCAAGTGGGCAGTCCCCCTGCGGGCATGCAAAAAAATATGCCTTCAGTCATTATCAGAAATAAGACCCTAGGATTGTAGGCTTATTCACAAAATGACATCAGGACATCAAAGGTAAGGCTATAATTAGTTAAAATTATAGGGGAAAGGGGGTTGTAAGTCAAGTTTGGTACACAGATGTAAGGACATGGCGTATTGGAGTACGGAGTAATGGAGTATCCGCCGGAGCCCTACGCCGCAGCGAGAGGCTAAGGGGGGTGAGACGGGTCTTTTGACTTCAGATGGGGATCTCCTTTACACAACGGAACCCGAGCCAGTGGGCGCCATTGTCGGGATCTTCGGGCGTCCATCGACAGGTAATCCTGACAAAAGTGGCAGAACCTAAAAAGCATCCTCCTCTCATGGGCAGACGCTCACCCACCCATTTTCCCTCGCACATCTCCCAGACGTTCCCGCACATATCGTAGCACCCAAATGGGCTCATTCCCTTGTCAAAGATGCCAATTTCAGATGTGCGCTCAAGACCATATTCTCTGGAATTGCACCTGTCGGGGAGGAATTCGTGGCCCCACGCCCAGAGACGACCATCAGATCCCCGGCCAGCCTTCTCCCATTGAGCCTCTGTGGGGAGGGATTTTCCCGCCCACTTGGCATAAGCCCTTGCATCCTCCCAGCCTACAAAGACAACAGGCTGCATAGGTTCACCCCACGAAGGATGATGCCAGAGCCCAGGCTCTCTATGCCCGGTTTCTTCAACAAATTTTCCGTACTGAAAGTTGGTCACCGGATACCTGTCTATGTAATATGCCGCAACGTCCACGGTGCGGGCGGGTATCTCTGTTGCGAATACGGGATTCTCCATCTGATCCAAAACGAAAATCTGCTGAAGTTCTTCCTCTGTTATCCCCATTAGGAATGGACCCCGAGGCACCAACACCATCTCAGCCCCATCCAAAGGGCATACAATACTATCAGGTGGAGGCCCGGTACCCAAATCCGAGCTTATGTCCCATGGGTTTTCTAACATCACGCTCTTCCTATTTTATAAGAGATCCAAATTCCCTAAAGCCTTCTTCAATGCCTCTCCTTCCGCTGAACTCAGTTTCGGCAAGGGTTCTCTAACCGGTCCCCCTGGAAGTCCTAACATGCTCAAGGCTGCTTTGCAGGGGGCCACATACCCAGGGTCATATTCAAGCAAGCGATTTAATTCTTGGATCTTCATGTGAAGGCTAAAGGCCTCGTCATGTCTTTCGTTTTCAGTGAAGTCGAATATTTGAACCATTTGTTTGGGAATTACGCAGGCCGCTGTAGAAAAAATGCCTTTTGCTCCTGCGCAAAGGGATGGATAGAACTGGCTGTCAATCCCCGTGCAGATGGAG
>JASFIT010000130.1:0-10560 GCA_050122535.1 Desulfobacteraceae bacterium
TGTGATTCTGAACAGGGTGGCCAGCCCCCGTCAGGAGACCCTCATAAGGAACTCCATTGAACGGTATTGTGGTCTACCTGTTGTGGGATCAGTCCCCAAACTGAGGGGTGGACTTTTTCCTGAAAGACATATGGGGCTTGTCCCTCATCAGGAAAGGGCGCAGGCTGAAAGGGCAATCGCGTGGGCAAGGTCTGCGGTTGAGGACAACCTGGATTTAGAGGCCATTTGGAGACTCTCTCACCAGGTCGAGTCCCTAGATAGAATGGGTCAGCAACAGGAGACTGGTCCGTCCGGGGATTTGAATGGTGATCCTCCCAGAATTGGCGTCATCCGGGATAGGTCCTTTTGGTTCTATTATCCGGAGAACCTGGAGCAATTGAAAGATTTGGGAGCGATCCTGGTGGAAGTGGATTCCACGGAGGCGAAACAACTCCCTGATCTGGATGCCCTGTACATAGGGGGTGGTTTTCCTGAAACCCAGGCAGAGGCCCTTGCCAATAATAAGACGTTCAGAGACGCCTTGAAAGACACGATAGAATCGGGATTGCCCGTTTATGCAGAGTGTGGCGGGTTGATGTACTTGGCTGAGAGCCTTCTGGTAAATGAGAAAACCTATCCCATGGTGGCTGCCCTTCCCTTAAGGTGCGTGATGGAGAAAAAGCCTCAAGGCCATGGATATACCATCCTTGAAGTGACAGAGCAAAACCCCTATTACCCTGTAGGGGAAACTTTAAGGGGACACGAATTTCATTACTCCAGACCATTGATTGATAAGGCAGAGAACATCCGTTCTGTTTTTAAAGTGCATCGGGGGCGCGGGCTGGATGGAATAAGAGATGGATTGGTCAAAAAAAATCTGTTAGCCACATACACCCATCTCCACGCGGCAGGTAACACATTGTGGGGGAAAAGCCTTTTCAGGCAAGCCCTTGCAACCAAAAGTCGCAAAAAAAGAAATTTTTTACAAGATCGCAAAAAGAGGGATTGACAATATCAAAAATATAAGTTATACAAGTATACTTCTTATATGGTAAGTCACTAAGATCATTAAAGATAATCAATAATGAAGGAGGTTTGCAAGTATGCCAACGGTAGATTTTGAAGGAAACTCATTTAATGTGGATGAAGACGGTTTCATTGATGATTTCAATAACTGGAACGAGAGCTGGGTAAGGCACGTAAAACAGACAGAAGGGATTGAGGAACTGACGGATGAGCATCACAAGATCATCGAGGTTCTTCAGGACTATTACAAGAAGAACGGTATTGCGCCCATGGTCAGGATTCTGTCCAAAGTGACCGGCTTCAAGCTCAAATACATCTACGAGCTATTCCCCTCTGGCCCGGGCAAAGGCGCCTGTAAGATGGCTGGGCTACCCAAACCGACGGGCTGCGTCTAGAATCCCGTTTTATAGCCTGACTTCAAGGCACAGAGAGAGATATGCCCTCTCTTTGTGCCTTTTTATTTCTAATCATCGTCCAGCCGGAATCGGGACAGGCTAGTCAGGTCGGCATAAAGTTCTGGTCTCCGATTGGGGATGAAATATGCCATCCTGTTTTTCCGGATTTCCTCTATTTCATCACGTTGAAAGTCTACCAAGAGCATCTCCTCATGAGTCCCCATGTATTTTGCCATGACGTTTCCCGCAGCACTTAGTGCCACCGCCACGCCAGGAAAAGTAAACCCTTCTCCAGTCTTTCCCACCTGATTACAGGCCACCACATAGAGGGCATTGTCAAACGCCCTGCCCGGGAGATGCCTTAACCAACTCTGGAGTTTTTCTCCCGGGTTCCCCCGTGGAGAGGCATGGGGCATGAAGATAATCTCTGCACCCTTGAGGGCCATGAGTGTACTAATCTCCGGGAAGTGGGCCTCGTAACAGAGTTGAATCCCAAAAACCATTTTACCATGGCGGAAGACATGGATCACCTCTCCAGCCTGATATATCTCCTTTTCCTTGGGCGAAAGGTGGGTCTTTCTATAAAAACCGAGTAACCCCTCCGGACCGGCCACAACCTGACTGATATAAGGCCTTTCCCCGTCTGCCATCTCTATGAGGCCGGCGATGATGATCATGCCCTTCTTCTGGGCCATTCCTGCAACCCTTTCAAGAATTTGATCTGGCAACATATCGCTGTAGACTCTGGTAGGATCACTAAGAACGTACCCGGTTATGGAAAGCTCAGGAAAGCAGATGAGTTGAGCCCCTGAATCTGACGCCCTTGATACGAATGCTTCTGTCCGATCTAGGTTTCTCTCTATTTCACCCACCTCGGAATTCATGCAAACCGCAGCAATCTTGAGATTCCTCATCTTCTCTTCATCTCACTCCATGTCCACTTTGCGCCTCTATCCTGCGGAAGAGCCCTTTTTAGCCACGATAATGTACTTATCAAACGCCAATGGTTCTCCGTTATCAGCCGTGTCAAACTCATTTCCAGGGAACTTGTTTCTCCCATTATAAACGATATCATATCCAACCCGCTCAAGGGCCACCTGGGCAGGTATGTGATCATTCAGCCAAAAGCTTGTAAGGAAAAGGACTCCGCTCACATCTAATAATTTTGCTGTTTCACGTAATATTCCCTGCCATACTTTAGGCCCTTCAGGAGATGTGGTGAAATTCGGGTGTTCAAAAATTGCCAGTTGATACGCGCCCGTCAGGAAATCGGTGAGCTTCTGAGCATCACCGACGACGAAATTGACGAGTCCATCCAGTGTTTCTTTTGCTCCAGCAATGGCCTCCTCTTCAATGTCCACCCCCACGTAGTTGGGCATCCCCAAACCCTGATTTGCCAGGTAAAGTGTCACGCCAAGATAGTTCCACTTCACATTATTCCCACAGCCTACATTGAGTACACTGGGATTTTCGCACAATGTAATACCGCACTTGGGCAGATACTCGCTCAGCATCTTAAACCATCTTATTTCAGGGGTGTCTTTGGTTTCGAACTGTGAGTGTGGGTTCATGTTCAATCATTGAGTAAGCTGCTATTAAAAGCCATAAGGCTCAGGAAGAGGCCTATTTTCATGATATCAGAGAGACTGTCTAAAAATCGGCTTCTCAGAGGCTGATGGAAAATGTCCACATGCAAGGCTTCCGAAATCCCGAGGAATGAGGCGTACATATAAGTACGCCGCAGTGACTTGCCCTGTTAAATCCGCTTCGCCGTCTCGCTTAGCGAGAATTTAACAGGGCGGGGGATGAGGGTAACGCAGCAGATGGGCGTTTTCCGACAGCCTCAGATATAACTTACAACCAAATCCCCAACCTCCTTCGTTCCATAACCCATCTTCCCTGCTTCCAGACTTTCCAGATCGTTCTTTACCACCTTCTTAATCGCCTCGAGGAGAACCCCGGCCGCCTCTTCCTCTCCCAAATAGTCCAGCATCATCTGCGCCGCAGAAACGGCTCCCAGCGGGTTGATCAAGTTCAGTCCCGTGTACTTTGGCGCAGAACCCCCTATGGGCTCAAACATGGAGGTGCCCTGAGGATTGATATTTCCCCCTGCAGCAATCCCAAGGCCACCTTGGATAATGGCACCGATATCCGTGATGATATCCCCAAACATGTTGTTGGTCACGATGACGTCGAATTGTTCTGGATTCTTGATCATCCACATGCAGAGGGCATCCACATGTTGATAGCCTGTTGTAACCTCCGGATAGTCCTTATGCACTTCCTCAAAACTCCTCTGCCACAGATCCGACTCATAGGTAAGAACGTTGGTTTTTCCGCACAATGTGAGAAGCCTCCTCTTGTTTCTCCTTTTGCAGGTCTCAAAGGCATAACGGATACAGCGTTCCACCCCTTTTCTCGTATTAATGGATTCCTGAATGGCCATTTCATCAGGACTTCCCCTTTTAAAAAATCCACCGCTGCCCGCATATAGCCCTTCTGTATTCTCTCGGACAACGACAAAATCAATATGCTCAGGACCTTTATCCTTGAGGGGCGTATCCACACCGGGTAAAAGAGCAACCGGCCTCAGATTGATGTAAAGATCCAACTCAAAGCGCATTTTCAGAAGTAGCCCCCTCTCAAGAATGCCCGGTGCCACATCCGGATGGCCTATGGCACCCAGGTAGATGGCATCCCTTTCCTTTAATTCATCCAGCGTGTTGTCTGACAATAAAGTCCCATCTTTCAGATATTTCTCGCCACCCAAGTCAAATTCCTCTAGCTCCAAATTGAGGCCGCACTTTTGGGACAGGGCCTTTAGGGCCTTTATCCCCTCGGCCACGACTTCGGGTCCTGTTCCATCTCCTGGAATCACAGCTATCTTGTATTTTTTCGACATGGTTATGCCCTCTGAGATAAAAAAGTGTTTTTTGCTGACTGATCAGAGATTAGATCAATTCTAACATTTTGGCCCTTTGAAACAGCCGTGCAAGAGCTCTCCATAAATTCTCTCACAAGAAAATTTTAGATACAGAGAATGCCGCTTAGCCCAAGGGCTTTTCATAACGCTATAGTATTACGATGAATTGATAAAGCAAGGCAAGGGGTATGGGATCTTTTCTGGGGAAAAGATGGGCCCCGCTGTTAAGACGTGATCATTTTCTGTTTTTTATGTGGTTCACCAATCCCCCAGCCTGTATGATTTCCATCATAAAATCGGGGATGGGTTTTGCTGAAAAATGCTGATCCTTGCGCTCGTTACTTATTTTTCCTGAGAGAAGATCCACCGAGACCTTATCCCCTTCCTCAAGGTCATCGGAGGCCTGGTCTGATTCCAAAAGAGGAAGACCTATGTTGAAGGCATTTCTATAAAATATCCTGGCAAAGCTCTTTGCTATGATAACCCGGATACCCACGCCCTTGAGAGCCCAAGGCGCATGCTCCCTTGATGACCCACAACCGAAGTTTTTCCCGGCCACGATGACATCACCCACCTGAGCCTTTTCCACAAAATCAGGCCTCACGTCAACAAAGCAATTCTTCGCAAGTTCCGCCTGATCAGATACGTTCAGAAACCTTGCAGGAATGATCAAATCCGTATCCACATGGTCTCCAAATTTCCAGACTCTACCTTGAAATTTCATGTCTTCACCTAGCCTCTTTCATTAGAGCTCGTCCGGAGATCCTATCCTTCCCAGAACGGCGGAGGCGGCGGCTATTGCAGGGCTTGCAAGATAGACCTCACTTTTTGGATGGCCCATCCTGCCAATGAAGTTCCTGTTGCTCGTGGAGAGCCCCTTTTCGCCTTCCGCCAGGATACCCATATGGCCTCCCAAGCAGGGCCCACAGCAGGCCGGACCTATCACCGCACCTGCTTCAATCAGTGTCACTAAAATCCCTTCTTGGAGGGCCTGTTTGTAGATGAGGGAGGAACCGGGCATCACGATTAGCCTTGTTCCTTTAGACACGGACCTGCCTTTCAGAACGCCAGCTGCCTCTTTGAGGTCTTCGAACCGCCCATTGGTACATGACCCTATAAAGACCTGATCAAGGTGGACCTGCCCGACCTGAGACATGGGGCGCACATTATCCGGCGAATGGGGAAATGCCACCTGTGGCTCAATGTCATCCACTTTTATCTTTAATACCCTCTCATAGGTCGCACCAGGATCGCTCGCCTGAAACAACGACTCCCTGTTGGACCTTTCCTTCACATAGCGAGAAGTGGTCTCATCCGGCTCCACGATGCCATTCTTTGCGCCCGCCTCCACGGCCATATTGGCCATCGTAAACCTGTGATCCATTGAGAGCCCTTCAACCACCTCTCCCCCAAACTCCAGTGCCCGATAGACCGCACTGTCCGTACCCAGTTCTCCCAGGGTAAAAAGGATCAAGTCCTTACCTCCCACCCAGGGCCGCAAACTGCCCTCATAATTCAGCCTTATGGTGGGGGGCACCTTTAGCCATGTCCTGCCTGTGGCAAAAATGACGCCAAGGTCCGTACTTCCCACGCCAGTGGAAAAGGCCCCCAGCGCCCCATAGGTGCAGGTATGGCTGTCTGCTCCGATGACCAGATCCCCGGGGACGACAAGGCCCTTTTCGGGCAGTATCACATGCTCGATGCCTCCCTCCCCCAGCTCGAAGTAGTTCTTGATGTCCTGCGCCTGTGCAAATTCCCTCATGACCCTGGCCTGCTCCGCAGAAGGGATGTCCTTGTTGGGAACAAAATGGTCCGGCACCAGAGCGATTTTCTCCGAGTCGAAGACCTTACCACTCCCCACTTCATTGAAAACCCGTATAGCCAGGGGCGCGGTGATATCATTAGCCAAGGCCAGATCCACCTGCACCTCAATAATATCTCCTGGACCCACTGAATCTGCGCCCGCATGGGCTGCCAGGATCTTCTCCGTTATGGTCATACCGTTTTTCATATTCAACCCTTAAAACTTGCTTATACAAAAGGCATGAGGCCTTGTAAAGAAAGACCTCATGCCTTTTGACCACGTTTAGTCGTTTATTCGATTCTGCCTAAATTTCCAGAAGTAAAGAATCCGGGCCCAAAGAACCCGGCTTTGCTCCAGCCCATAGGGGGTAGCAGGGCGAGGCTACGGCCCTTTTCGAAAGGCCGTATCTCAAAAAAAATTCCACCGGACCCCGCAGTGGGCCCATATTTTGAGGTTCCTGCCCGCCATCGCTCTCGCTCAGGCGAGGCGGGCGGGTGCGCCCCTGTGCCCCTGGGAGTCTCCCGTCACTTGGTTAAACCAAAAAATATGGGGTCACCGGCCACTCGCACAGTAGATGCGGCCTTGAGAAATGGAGCGTAGCCTCGCAATGAAAGAGCACAGCTCTTTTATCAGCGCGAACATGGAATCATCATTTCACGAACAACCCTTAACAACACCATCGGCTAAGCTGATCAGTTTTGAAACGACTAAAGGCTTCTCTGATCCGGCATGAGGGACGGATTCTCCTTGAGGTATTCGAGACGATTGAGCCCGTTCACATAGGCCTTGGCGCTTGCTGTTATAATGTCTGAATCTGCGCCCTTTCCGAGGGCCACAAGCCCGTTCTCCTTGAGACGCACGGTCACCTCCCCTTGTGCGTCCATGCCGCCAGTCACCGCGGTGACCGTGAAGCGCATGAGTTTTGAAGTGGTGCCCGTCATCTTGGCAATTGTGTTATAAGTGGCATCAATGGGACCCACACCAAACCCTGCGCCTTGGGTCTCTTCTCCATCTATTCTCAGCTTCACCGTAGCCGTTGGCACAGCCACAGTGCCGCAAACCACATTGAGGTAGTCCAGTTTATATCTGTCCGGAACACGCAAGATCTCCTCGGCAACCAGGACTTCAATGTCCTCGTCCAGGATCTCTTTGCGCTTGTCTGCCAGTTCCTTAAATCTTTTGAAGAGACGTTTGAAATCCTCCTCCTCCAGATCATAGCCCAGTTCTTTGAGCCTATCCCGGAAGGCATGGCTCCCCGAGTGTTTACCCAGAACCAACCGATTCGTGGCCAGACCTATGGTCTCCGGTTCCATGATCTCATAGGTCAACCTGTTCTTTAGGACGCCGTCCTGGTGGATCCCCGCCTCATGGGCAAAGGCATTTGCGCCAACCACTGCTTTGTTGGGCTGCACCACGATCCCGGTAATCATAGACGCAAGCCGGCTGCTGGGATAGATCTCTTTCGTATTGATCTGAGTGTTCAGATCCAGATGATCCCTATGGGTGTAAAGGGCCATCACCACCTCCTCGAGAGAGGTATTCCCCGCCCGTTCACCGATCCCGTTAATGGTCACCTCTGCCTGCCGGGCACCAGCCTTAAGGCCTGCCAGGGTGTTTGCCGTCGCAAGTCCCAGATCGTTATGGCAGTGCACACTCAAAATGGCCTTGTGTATATTGGGCGTGTGCTGGTGGACATAGCTGACCAGCTCTACAAACTCATGGGGGAGGGCATATCCCACGGTGTCCGGGAGATTTATAGTGGTGGCGCCCGCCTCAACAGCTGCCTCGAAGACCTTGCAAAGGTAATCCCTATCGCTCCTGGAGCCATCCTCTGCAGAGAATTCCACGTTATCGGTAAACGTCTTGGCATATCTGACCGATTCCACCGCAGCTTTTATCACCTCTTCACGGCTCATCTTTAGCTTGTGTTTCAGGTGGATATCTGACGTGGCGATAAAGGTATGAATCCTTGGGTGAGCCGCATCCTTGATCGCCTCCCAGGCCTGATCGATGTCAGACTTGGATGCCCTGGCAAGCCCTGCCACTTGTACGCCACGAAGCTTATTTGCAATCATCTTAACCGCTTCCAGATCTCCAGGAGATGCGGCAGGAAAGCCGGCTTCCACCACGTCCACCCCAAGTTTTTCAAGCTGGGTGGCAAGACGCAACTTCTCAGCCACGTTCATACTGGCTCCTGGCGACTGTTCACCATCCCGAAGCGTTGTATCAAAAATAATGACCTGGTCCTTCATTGGATAACCTCCTTTTGTATACTCGATGTTTTCTTGTGTTGATTGGGCTCTAACATTCACATAGAGAGGCTATCCACAGAGGCCCCGCCGCAGATTCCCCCGATGGCGGGAATCTGCGGCGTGCTTCTCCATCTCAACGACAAAGTCTTTGTACATCTCTTATTCTCCGTTCAACTCTTTTAAAAGCTTATATTGGACACTGTCCGCGAGGGCCTGCCAGCTCGCTTCAATAATATTTTCTGACACGCCAATCGTCGACCATATTTCACGGGCATCCCTGGATTCAATCCTGACGCTCACCTTGGCTGCCGTACCATCGCCCCCGTCAATAACGCGCACTTTGAAATCCACCAGTCCCATCTCTTGAATCCGTGGAAAGAACTTGTTCAATGCCTTTCTCAATGCATGGTCTAGCGCATTGACAGGGCCTTCTCCCTCTGCTGCGGTAATCTCATGATCCCCACCCACCGAAATCTTAATGGTCGCCTGAGAAGTGCTGGGCCCGGAACGGTTTTTTTCGATGGTCACACGGAAGGATTCTAGGGTGAAGGGTTCTTCAAACTGTCCTGTCGCCTTTTTCATCAGAAGTTCCAGGGACCCTTCAGCCGCATCAAACTGATAGCCTTGGTCCTCGAGCTTCTTGATCTCCTGCACGATCTTCTCACTATCATACCCATTGCCCCCCAGTTTGATGCCCATTTCCCGGCTTTTATACTTGATATTACTCTTGCCAGAGAGATCTGAGACCAAAACCCGTCGGCGATTGCCCACCAGCTCAGGGTCCATGTGCTCGTAGGATGCAGGGTTCTTCATAATGGCGCTGACGTGAACGCCACCCTTGTGTGCAAAGGCGCTTTTGCCCACAAAGGGCCGCTGGTTCATGGGGGGAACATTGGCCACCTCGCTCACATAGCGGGAAAGCTCGGTCAAATGCTTCAACTTTTCCGGGGCAATACATTCATAGTCCATTTTGAGTTGAAGATTCCCTACCACAGAGATGAGATCCACGTTTCCACAACGCTCTCCATATCCATTGATGGTCCCCTGAACCATTGATGCGCCGGATTGAACAGCCACCAGAGAATTGGCAAGGGCCAGACCGCAATCATTGTGGGCGTGGATTCCTATGGGCACGGTCATATGAGGCATCAATTCCCCCATGATGGCCTGGACCTCGTGAGGGAGCGTTCCGCCATTCGTATCGCATAACACGATTGTGTCTGCTCCCCCGTTAATGGCCGCCTTTACGGTCTCCAGGGCATAGGCCGGGTTGTGTTTATAGCCATCAAAAAAATGCTCCGCATCATAGATGACTTCTCTGCCCTGCCTCTTCAAGAAGGCCAGGGTATCTTCGATCATGGAAAGATTTTCATCCAAGGAGACCCGTAAGATCTCTGTGGCATGAAGGTCCCAGCTTTTGCCAACGATCGCGACCGTTGCCGCTTCTGTCTTTAGAAGTGCTTTGACATTTTGGTCCTTCTCCGGCCTGCTATTGGCCCTTCTGGTGTTACCGAAGGCCGTCAGCCGCGTGTTCTTCAGGGAGGCCTTCCGGGCCATTTTAAAGAACCTGGCGTCCTTGGGGTTTGAGCCTGGGAATCCACCCTCAATATAATCCACCCCGAATGCATCCAGTTTTCGAGCGATTCTGAGTTTGTCCTCGGCTGAGAGGGTGATATGTTCTCCCTGCGTCCCGTCACGGAGCGTAGTATCGTACACAAGAATTTTCTTACTCATGCCTTCTCCTCATCCCTTTTCCCACCCCCACCCTGCCCTCCCCCTCGAGGCCTCCGGCTCGGAGCGCCTACGCTTCGGAGAGGGGAGGGTCTGGGTGGGGGTGAAAAAAAATCCGTTATCAGATGGGCCTGATAACGGATTTTGTAAGGTTTATGATTCTAAACTATGGCAGTACCAGGCCCGGTAATTTGAGCTTACCCAGCAGAAGGAGAAGCAACAGGGAAGACAGAAGGATCCCCGTTGCCTCCATAATTATGATAATGGTAATGCTCACTAATTCCATGCCTGGTTGAAATCCTCTAGAATTGATATTAAACAATCACTATATTTTACAAAATTTTGCGTGTCAACGTTTTTTTCGATTTTTGTTCTTCCCTCCTACCCCATGCATCAAAATTACCCCTGGAGTCCTTCGAGCAACTCCCTCTCCCTTGACGGGAGAGGGTC
>JASFIT010000131.1:0-10524 GCA_050122535.1 Desulfobacteraceae bacterium
ATTATGACCGATCTTCGAGACGAGGATGAGATGGCGAGGGTTGATAAGGCCCTGGACGAACTCTATGAGGCAGCCATCGGGATGGGCGGCACCCTTTCAGGCGAGCATGGCATTGGCATTGCCAAGGATAGGTTCATGGGTATGGAATTTAGTGAGCGTGCCATCCAGATCATGCGTGGCATCAAACGGGTCTTTGATCCCAACAATATCCTGAACCCGGGCAGCTTCCTCTAAGAATTCACCGCTGAGACGCTGAGAACGCTGAGAGGAAGCTTTTTCTCTTGCCGCTGAGAGGGCGGCAAGAGAAAAGTTTTCTCTGGTGTTCAACAGATCGATCATGGATATCAAATGGACATCAATAAGTTGAGTAGCACTATCATTGGCGCTGCTGTAGAAGTACACAAGGCTCTTGGCCCTGGTTTGCTCGAGTCAGCATATGAAGAATGTCTATGCCACGAACTGGGCTTGCGAAACATAGTTTTTGAAAGACAGAAACCACTTGCCTTAGCTTATAAGGGAAAGAAACTGGATTGTGGCTACAGGTTGGACATAGTTGTCGAAAATAGAATCATTCTCGAACTGAAATCATGCGAAAAAATTGAAGATATTCATAAGGCTCAGCTCTTGACTTATCTAAAAATATCGGGATTTAAATTGGGTCTGCTTTTCAACTTTAATACTCCCGTTATTAAGGATGGTATAGTGCGAATCGTTAACAGACTTGAAGAGCCTGCAAGGCTTTAGCCTTTTTGCTTTCCGCCCTCTCAGCGGAAAGCAAAAAACTCAAATACCTCTGCGCCCTTTGCGTCTCTGCGGTGCACAAAAGAAGAAAGAAAATGGAACTAGAAATTCTTGCTGAAGAATTTGATCAATGTATCAAGTGTGGACTTTGTCTTGCATCCTGTCCTGCCTGCAAAGAACTGCTCCTGGAGAAGTACTCACCTCGCGGCAAGATCCAGTTGGCCAGGTACTACAGCCAGGGAGACCTGGATTTGAGCGACCATTACCGGGAGATCTTCTCAAAGTGCCTCCTGTGTGGCGCTTGCTCCGTGACCTGTCCCAGTGGCGTGGACTTAAAAAAGGTTTTTGTCAGCATGCGAGAGCAGATCGCCAAAGAAAGGGGCCTTCACCCCACAATGGAAAAAATGGTGGAATCCCTTCTCGCCAACTACAACATCTCCGATGAGGACAATGAAGAACGAGGAGAGTGGAGGGATCTTCTTAAGGAAGTTCCAGAGCATATGTATGAGAAGGAGAAGGCAGAAGCAGTCTACTTTGTGGGTTGTGTCGCATCCTTCTTCCCCATGGTTCAAAGCATCCCCAAAAACCTTGTCCAGATCTTTGATTCCGCGAAGGTGGACTTTGCCATTCTGGGTGGAGAGGAGTGGTGCTGCGGATTCCCGCTGATTGGTGCGGGAGTTCCTGAGGCAATGCAGAATTTGAAGGAGCACAATCTGGAAAAGGTGAAGGCTTTGGGTGCAAACAAAATAATCTTTTCCTGTCCCTCCTGCTACCAAACCTGGATGGAGCATTATGATACGGATCTAGCGCTTTTTCATGCGAGTCAGTTCCTGGAGCAGCTGATTGGAGATGGCGCTATTCCTTTGAAAGAAATCAATATGACGGTGACGTACCACGACCCTTGCGACTTAGGTAGAAACAGCGGTGTTTACAATGCGCCGAGGAACATCCTTAAGTCGGTTCCCGGCCTCACGTTTGTCGAGCTAGAGAAGAACCAGACTGAGAGTATCTGCTGTGGGGGTGGTGGGAATTTAGAGATGGCCGATGCCAATCTCTCGGGGACGGTGGCCCAGAAAAAAATTGAGGAGATCCAGAGGACGGGTGCAAAAACAGTAGTCACATCATGTCAACAGTGTGTTCGCACCATTAAATCCAGGGCCAGAAGGCAGAAGATCGATCTCAATGTCATGGACATCACCGAACTGGTCCTCCAAGCAATGTCCAAGGATTGATTCCCATTGGAGCTGACATCAGGATCTTTTATGAGAGCTTCCTTAAAGAAAAATTTGAAAGGAGGATGACTGGCAATGCCTAATCTATTAGAAATGTTGGGAATTGTCTTGATGAAGGCACCTGAACCTCTGGATCTGGTGGATGTGGATGAACCAAATCTTTTGGAAGATATTTTTCACTACGATCAGATTCCTCGAATTACCTTTGAAGGCAAGATTTATGAGGAGATTGACGGAAAGCTTGTCCAGTTCGACCCTGCCCAATTGATGACACGAGATATCCATATTACGGACACCACATTCCGTGATGGACAGCAGGCGCGGCCCCCTTACACCGTCGAGCAAATTGTGGACCTTTACGAAATGCTCTCCAAGTTAGGCGGTCCCAATGGGGTGATTCGCCAGAGTGAGTTCTTCATCTATAGCGCTAAAGACCAGGAAGCTGTGAAAAAATGCCAGGACTTGGGGCATTCCTATCCGGAGATTACGGGCTGGATCCGGGCAGAGAGAGGGGACTTCCGTCTTGTCAAGGAGATGGGCCTTAAAGAGACAGGGATGCTCACATCCTGCTCAGACTACCACATCTTCCATAAGTTGCACAAAAACCGGGAGAAAGCGATGAGCGGGTATCTGGCAGTGGTTGAGGAGGCCCTTTCAGTGGGCGTGCGTCCCCGCTGCCACCTGGAAGATTTGACCCGTGCAGATTTTAAAGGTTTTGTGCTCCCCTTTGTTCAACGACTCATGCGTCTTTCAGAGCAGGTTCCCGAAGAACTTAAGGTAAAAGTGCGTTTGTGTGACACGATGGGATTCGGTATTTCTTTTCCAGGTGCGGAGTTGCCCCGGAGCGTGCCTAAGCTCGTGTACAAGATGATCCATGATGGGGGCGTCCCCTCAGAGCGTTTGGAGTGGCATGGACACAACGATTTTCATAAGGTCCATATTAATGGAGCTACTGCCTGGTTATACGGATGCAATGCATTGAATACAACTCTCCTGGGATTTGGCGAACGCACCGGGAATCCGCCTTTGGAAGGTGCAGTAATCGAGTACATCGGTATCAAGGGCGATGCGAACGGTATGGATACCAGGATGATCACACGAATCGCAGAATACCTTCGGAATGTGGTGAAGACGCCAGTCCCAGAACGTTATCCCTTCGTAGGTGTAGACTTCAACATGACGTGTGCTGGTATCCATGCAGATGGTGTTTCCAAAGATGAACGTATCTATAATATCTTCAATACCCGTAAATTTCTGGATCGCCCTCCCAAAGTGGCAATTACCGACAAATCGGGCGTGGATGGGATTGCCCTATGGGTGAATGAACATCTGGCACAACAGGGCAAAGAACGTCTCAGGAAGGCAAAGTTAGGGCGCGTTGCTCGGTGGGTGCGAGATCAGTATGATAATCAGGGCCGTATCACGGCCATTTCAGAAAAGGAATTGATCGAAGTGTGCAGGGAATACTTGCCAGAGTACTTTGAGTAAATAGGCACTGGTTAGATCAAAAAGCTAAGAACCCGAATTGTCCGCCATAAATTCAACGCTCTTAGAAGGCATCTTTTTCATATTTCGGCTGCACAGGGTGAGGATTGTTCATTGCTAACCACCTGAAGACACGAGGAGTCTCTGGCCGGGGCGAATGACGGTTTTGGGTGTTATCTTGTTGAGACGGCATAGCCTTTCCACAGTGATGTTATACTTTTCCGCAATTCGAGAGAGCGTCTCCCCTTGACGGACTTCATGATAGGTCCTTTTTTTTGTCTTTGAGGTCACAGGTCTGGTCAATTTAGACAAGGATCGCTCAAGCTTTTTGACCTGGCTTTCCAGATGCGCTATTTTTCGATCTGCGCCTTCAAGCTTGGTGACACTTTTCTCCAGATCGATAAGTTTGGCCTTGATGGTGTCATAATCTCCCACAGAGATCTCACTGTCGCCCCCGGAGAATAAAACCAGGACCACAACCAGAGCAAAAACCCCAATTGCGCTGAATATCAGATAACGGGCTTCGGGGTTTAGTTTGACTGGTGATTTGGAGCGATGGATGTTCTTTTTTCTCCGGCTTCGCTTCAAGTTCTCAGCCCTGTCTTTCTTAAGCTCGTCCATTTCTTTTCCAAAATCCTCGTCCATTTCTTCCCCTTCTCGGCAGACTCGTTTTTCTCTGAACTAGATTGGGGTCAATAATATACAAAAAATCCAGACTTTCAAGACTTAGATTGATGACCTTCAACACCGTGAAGTAAAACCGCGGTGACAGCGTTAAGATCCTCACTCTTAAGCTTGTGTCATGGATAATTCCGTTACAGATTGCATACCGGTTGCCCATAATTTCAGTCAAAATAAACAAAGGCACTCCATCATGATTCGATGGAATGCCTTTGTTTTAGCTCAAACACTTCTTAGACTACAGTGACATTCACTGCGGCGGGGCCCTTTTTGCCTTCCTCGATCTCAAAGGTAACCCTGTCGCCCTCTCTGAGAGACTTGAAGCCGGTCCCATTAATTCCCGTATGATGAACAAATACATCGGGACCATCTTCTTGCTGAATGAAGCCGTAACCCTTGCGGTCATCAAACCACTTGACGATTCCATTCGCCATTGCGACAACCTCCTTTCAAATAAATTCTCACGGTTCCAAACTTCAGGTTGCCACTTTTGACAAATGGATCTTACCCTGAAACGAAACCCTCAGACCAATAAAGCGGGATCTTTATTGACCAGACATATAATAGCCTGTTTTTGGCCAAAATCAAGCAATTATTTATAAAAAATCCCTTTTTTAGGGCAGGAGAGAGCAGCTGGAAAAACAAATCTCAGCCTGTTAAAATGGTCAGCGAGGGCATTTCTCATAGTTTTTGGCCGACTTTATGACCTCAGGGGCTCGGAGGGGGTCACGAGAGGGTATTAACGGGAGGTGGGTTGAATAAAGCGGTTTGGGGATTTTAGCCCCTCCTGCTTGATATTAAGGCGAGTAGCCATCATGCGCAGCAGAGACGATGGCCTTCAGATTTTCAAGGGGCGTGGGGAGGGCTACGGCGCACTCGGGTCCTATGATGTTGACCCCTGCCTCAATAGCATATCTCGCCTGCCTGTAAACTTCATCAGGCGTTCCCATAAACAGGGTCTCAGAAGTATTCACATTTCCCACCAAGGACATGCGGTGCCCAACCTTTTCAACGGCAAACTTGGCATCCACCTGCCACTCAAAGTGGTAGGCGTCAAATCCTGCGTCGGCAAATAGCTCCAACCGGTCCCGACAGTTTCCACAAACATGCAGGACCAACGGCCCTTCAATTTGGGCTGTAATCTCCTGATGGATGGGGAGGAGATATTCTTCATAATGTTGCGGGCTGACTAAATCCCCTGTCGCGTGATCGGCCACCACAACGATGTCTGCGCCCGCCTCAAACTGGGCCCTTGCATAGGTAATGGTCACGGTCATCAGTTGCCGCAACATCCTGTTCACCTTCCCAGTCTCGCGGTAGCCCACATGCCGGAGGAAATTCTCCACACCCGCCATGTGGTAGGAGAGGGTCCATGGGCCCATGACCTTACCCACGATGGCCACCTTGGCCCCCAGATGTCGCCGAAGCGTGGAGAGGGCATCAAGGACAACACGCATGGAGGGCTTCTCAAGCAAGTTACCTGAAACCTCGATATGGGAGAAGTCTTCATAAGGGGCGGACTTTGCGTCTGGCATCATGTCGCGGTGGCCCCAGTCCACATGAGAGCCGAGGGCTGCGGCCTCTTGATGCACGCTGTATTCAGGCATGACCGTATCAAAACCGGCAATTTCATAGCCAGCAATGGCCAGTTCTGCCATGGCCTGAGCATCCAAATGGGCTTGTGGAAATGAAACACCGCAGGCATCCATGAGATCATGGCATACAATGGAGGTGGGGTTTCCAACAGGGGGCCGATCACCTTTTCTACCGCTGTACAAGGCGGACATGACCAGGTTATGAGCGGTTGATTTCATGATGTGCAAAACCTCCAAACGCAACCTTTAGAAATCTCTAAATCAAGTCAGTTACCACTACTCAAAGCGGTGGCTTGGTTGCCGACCCTGAAAGGGTCTCTGTGTATTTCTCGCAGACCCGCCTGTCAGCGCCTGAAGCGCAGCTGATGGCGGGCAGGGCTCTCGAGCCGCAGAGAATGTAATTGGACAGGATGAACAGGATCAGCGGGATTTGAAAGGTCCAAAGAGCAGATGGCTTGAAAGGCTCCGCCTTGGGATCCCAGCGTAGCGGGGTTTCCAGCGATTCTTGCACCAATCCGGGACATCCTGTAAATCCTGTCTCAAATTCTTGTCCTTTGGGTCTGTGTGGGCTTGCCCCGCCATAGCCTCGGCGACGGCGGGTCTGTGGCTAAAAATTCTCAGAGCCTTCTCCGCAATCAAAAATCGACAATCGCACTTATGTTCTATCCTCAATGTATCCTAAATATCAAGGCGGAAGCTTTTCTATTTTATGATTGCCGTGTGGAGAAGCAGAAAAGGGTGATTGAGTCTATTCTTGACTCATATGAAGGCCTAGAGTAATAAAAAGTAACAACTGTGACAACACCAAGTCTAGACAGGACGCTTTCAAATGGCAGGGCCAAAAAGGGGGTGATAACATGTTGCAACCTCGTAAGACCTATGAGGAGGTATATGGCTCTTTCAATTGGGAGATCCCCGAGTTCTATAATATTGGTGCGGATATATGTGATAAGTGGGCCCACCAGCGGTACCGGCTGGCGTTAATCTATGAGGATGAAAAAGGACAACTGGAGCAGTACACGTTCTGGGATCTCAAGCGGCTTTCTAACAGATTGGCCAATGGACTCAAGGCACAGGGTCTGAGCCAGGGTGACCGGATGGGTATTATGTTGCCCCAATCTCCCGAGGCGGGCATTTCCCACATTGCCATATACAAGATAGGGGCGATCGCGGTCCCTCTTTTCACCCTCTTTGGCACGGACGCTCTGGCATATCGACTCTCCAACAGCGAAGCCAAAGGCATTGTCACGGATGAGGCCAACCTCCAGAAAGTCTTAGATATATGGGAAAAGCTCCCTAATCTCGAAATCGTGGTGGTCACGCGAGGTGAGCGAAGTGAGGGGGTTTTGGATTTTTGGGAATTGATACAAAAAGGATCGGCAGAATTTCAACCCGTTCAGACTAAAGCGGATGATCCGGCCTTTATAAGCTACACATCAGGTACAACAGGGCCCCCAAAAGGGGCCTTCCACGCCCACCGGGTTTTGCTAGGACACATGCCGGGCATAGAGTTTCCCCACAATTTCTTTCCCAAGGAGGATGATCTTTTCTGGACCCCTGCTGATTGGGCATGGATGGGCGGATTTATGGACGTGCTACTCCCCAGTTGGCACCATGGCATTCCGGTGGTTGCCCATCGGGCCAAGAAATTTGATCCTGAAGAGGCCTTCCATCTCCTGGCCAAATATGGCATCCGAAACGCTTTCATGCCCCCTACCGCGTTGAAAATGATGAGGCAGGTGAAAGATCCCCGCAGTCGTTATGACTACCAGATGCGTACCATCGGGAGCGGGGGTGAAGCCTTGGGTGAGGAACTCCTGGAGTGGGGCAAAGAGGTGATGGGATTGACCATTAATGAATTCTACGGGCAGACCGAAGTCAATCTGGTGGTGGGGAGCTGTTGTGAGGTCATGGAAATCAAACCCGGCTCCATGGGAAAAGCCATTCCGGGCCATGAAGTGGTCGTTGTGGACGATTCTGGTAACCCGGTGCCCACCGGAACGGTGGGTGAAGTGGCCATCAAGAGCCCTGATCCGGTGATGTGCCTGGAATACTGGAAAAATCCTGAGGCGACCAGAGAGCAGTATGTGGGGGATTGGTGGGTGACCGGGGACCTGGCCAAACAGGATGAGGACGGGTATTTTTGGTTTGTGGGCCGAAAGGACGATCTGATTACGAGTGCGGGTTATCGTATCGGCCCGGCAGAGATCGAAGATTGTATCATAAAGCACCCTGCCGTGAGCATGGTGGCCGTTGTGGGTAGCCCTGACGAGGTCCGCACTGAGGTGGTAAAGGCCTTTATCATCCCTAACCCTGAGGTGTCACCCGGGCCGGAGATAGAAAAGGAGATCAAGAACTTTGTCAAAACTCGACTGGCTGCCCATGAATATCCCCGGGAAATCGAGTTTGTGAGCGAACTGCCCATGACGGCCACGGGTAAGATCATGCGAAAAGAATTGAAAAAGCTGGAGATAGAAAGGAAATCAAAGGGTTAATCATGGTTCTCACAACACATTTCAAATACTTTACTTGCAGGGGTATATGAAAGGAAGAATGAGATGCCTGAAAGAGAAGCTAAGCTCGTATTCGGAAAAGGGACCCTTGATTTGAGCGTCCCGGAAACGGTCTCTATCCTGGATATGAAAAGGGTTGAGCCCCTTCCCGATCCGGAAGGCGCCGTTTACTCAGCCCTCGCAGATCCCATCGGAAGTCCGCCACTCACGGAGCTGGCACAGGGTAGGGAAAATGCCTGCGTGGTGATTTCTGATATCACACGTCCAGTGCCCAACAAGATTATTCTTCCCCCGCTGTTACAAGTCCTTGAAGAGAGAGGAATAGGTAGAGAGAAAATTACCATATTGATCGCCACAGGCATGCACCGCCCCAATGAGGGTGAGGAGTTGGAATCCATGGTGGGTCGGCAGATCATGGATAATTATAGGATTGTGAATCACTACTGCCGCAAACCAGAGGTGTACCGAAAGATAGATGAGATAGAGGGTGCGCCCATCGAGGTCAACAAAGACTATCTAGATGCGGACCTGAAAATCCTGACAGGTCTGATCGAGCCCCATATGTATGCCGGTTTTTCTGGAGGAAGAAAAACCATCCTGCCCGGGATTTCCAGTTTCGAGACCATGAAGTTCATGCATTCCTACAAGATGATCGACCATCCCAAGTTGACCAATTGCCTTCTTGATGGCAACCCCTTTCATGAGTATGGTATCCGGGTGACGGAATTGGCGGGCGCGGACTTCATTTTGAACGTGGTGATCAACAAAGAGCGGAAGGTGGCTGGGGTCTTTGCGGGGCATTACAACCATGCCCATGTGGCGGGATGTGAAAGGGTCTATGAGAGCTCTACGGTCACACTGGACCGTCCTGTGGACTTGGTTATCACCTCCGGAGGGGGTTATCCCCTGGACGCAACGTTCTATCAGATGAGCAAACCCCTGATCGGCGCGAGGGATATTTTGAGGAAAGGCGGAACCATTCTGCTCGCCTGTGAATGCGGGGAGGGTCTGGGAAACCCTGAATTTTGTGGGATCCTACGCTCTGTGTGCAACCCCCAGGAGTTCTTTGAAGGCTACTGCGATCCAGAGAATTTCGTCATAGATCAGTGGTGTGCACAGAACGTTTATCAGGTTATGGACTATGCGGGCCAGGTATATGTCTACTCGCCCGGCCTCTCTCAGGAAGATCTGGAGAAGATGGGGGCCACCAAGATAGAGAATGTACAAGAAACCGTTAATGGACTCCTATCGAGCCATGAAAATGTGGTTGTGGTGCCTGATGGTCCGTATGTGGTGGGAATGATAAAGTGAAGGTTGGATCACTTCACTCATGCAAAAACCAAACAAGACGAAAAATTCTGTGGGCACGCTGACAACGCTCGGGATCGTTCCCTTGATGGCCCTAGGGCTGGTCATTTTGAGTCAGCCTCTGGCAATGGCCTCGTGGTTTGTGGACGCCAGCAAGTTTCATATCTCAGTCCACGGTCAGAATTCCTGCCAGGACTGTCATGCGGACATTACCGGGCGTCTCCACCCAAATCCTGCAGAAGTGAACAAAGGCCTGAGAGACTTCTTCCACCTGGATACCTGCCTGGATTGTCACGATGAAGTTATGGAGGACCTGGATGAGGGTATCCATGGGGCAAAGAAGATCGAGGATCGCAAAAAATATGAAAACTGTCTCCATTGCCACCATCCCCATTATCAACTCCGGCTTGATGAGAACGAGATGGGGAAGTTTGATCCCAAAAGACCCGTTGGTGGACAATGTGGTGCCTGCCACGAACCTCGAAAATCTTTGCCGCCACCCGCCGATGAAGATAAGGCTTGCGTAGCCTGTCATTACGCTGTTGAGCCCAAGGATCCCGTGGCTGCAGAAAGGATGGCCCGATTGTGTCTGCATTGCCATGGCCTCGGTGGAGCTCAGGCGCAGAAATTAACAGCAAAGGTGGTGCCATTAATAGATCAGGACGAATATGAGGAAACCCCCCATGCAGACTTGAGCTGTAGCGCATGCCACAAGGATTCGGCCCAGTTCGGTCATGCGGCTCAGAAATTGGGCGATTGTGGCCAATGCCATCTTCCTCATGACGAAAAGGTGGCGAGAGATGCCCACGCGGGCATTGCCTGTGGCGCCTGTCATCTGGATGGGGTTGAGCCCATAAGGGATCCCATAACCAGGGCCATTATTTGGGAGAGGAGGCGTCAACTGGGGGAGACCTCTAAGATCCATCAGATGATACGCGGAGAGGATGAAGCCGCTTGCCAGAGATGTCA
>JASFIT010000132.1:0-10472 GCA_050122535.1 Desulfobacteraceae bacterium
CATTATTATTCAATTTTTCTTAATTTCTAAAAACCCCATCTCCGGCGTCGCGCTGCGTGCCAACCGTTGGAGGATTCTCCAAAGACCATTTTCTTTCTTGGTTATCCAACGGGGCAAGGTATCGTGGTATGGCTAATTGGGCGGATCATCTGCTAAGTGCTTCGGTTCGCAAATATTGTGACGTGTTCTGGATAGCGTCACAAAAAATCTCTGCTCACTCAGCACTGAGTCCTGAGTGCATAAGTTCCGGAGCGAACTTATGAATCGAAGGACTAAGGTTTGACCTTGCCAAATCATGCCTCAGTATCTTCACGCCATGTTTGGCTCTCCAGCTTCTTCGCGCTCGCCTTCACGAACCACACCTTGAGGCAGGTCCCATTTCCAAGCCTTGGCTCTGGAGATTTTGCCAAGGCACAGGACACAAAGGGTTTTTCTGAAACAATCTATTTTCTCACATGAACATTCCTCCATTCACATGAACGGTCTGCCCTGTAATGTAGCTGGCGGCAGGTGAACAGAGCCAGTAAACCGCCTCTGCCACATCCTCGGGTTGCCCTACTCTGCCCAAAGGTATCTGCTCCAAAAATGATGCCTTCACTTTGTCAGGTAGGGACGCGGTCATTTCCGTGTCGATAAAACCGGGCGCCACCGCATTCACCGTGATTCCTCTTGCAGCCACCTCCCGGGCTACGGTCTTTGTAAATCCCATTATTCCTGCTTTGGAAGCAGCATAGTTGGCTTGTCCAACGTTCCCAATCCGTCCCACCACGGAGGATATATTGACGATACGGCCGCCTCTTTGCTTGATCATCGACCGAATGACGGCATGGGTACAATTAAAAACGCTCTTTAGATTAACCCGTATTACAGCGTCCCAGTCATGCTCGGACATCCTCATCAATAGGGTATCTCTTGTGATCCCCGCATTGTTCACCAGCACATCCACTCTCTCAAATCTGGAAAGGATGTCTTGAAATAGGACATCCGCATCCCCATACGCGGAAACATCCACTTTGTGACTTTCGGCCTCAACGCCCCGTTCTGTCAGCAAATTTAAGGTGTCATGAGATGCCGATTCATCGGGGTCGTAGTGCACAATAACGATCTTGGCCTTCTCTTCGGCAAATCTCAAGGCCACTGCTCGTCCAATGCCTCTGGATCCCCCGGTGATAGCCACTACCCTTCCCGAATTAACCATTCTCCCCCTTAAATTCTTTTTCTTGCCGTTTCTTGTCTTGAACCTGACATTATATGGAGTGTACCCTGAACAGCCGCGCTTGAAGCATTATCCCACCTTCCGGCGTCCACGGGAATTCTCAACCTACGTCTCCTCCGTCTTGACGATGGTTTTACCCTTATAGGAACCACAATGAGGGCACACATGATGTGGCAATGCGGGTTCATGGCATTGGGGACAAAGAGAGATGTTGGGCATCTTGACATGGTCATGAGATCGCCGCATATCTCTTCTTGATCTGGATTTCTTCTTTTTTGGTACAGCCATATCCCGAATCTATTCTCCTTCTATTTTCAAATTTTTGAGCTTCAAGAAAGCAGGATGCCCTTGCTCCCTTTGACACTGACAGCTTCCTGCATTTAGATTGCTTCCACAATTGGGACATAGTCCCAGACAATTCTCACTGCAAAGGGACTTCATTGGGAGGGATAAATAGATCTGCTCTCGAATGATCTCGTCCAACTCAATCTCCTCCCCTCTGATGAAATCCACCTCCAGATCCTTTTCTGCCAGTTCCAATTCTGTGTCACCTTCCTGTGGCAGCGGAAGAGCAAGGTACACCCTAAAATCATTTCCCAATTCCCGATGATAAGCCTCAAGGCATCTGTCGCACACGACCTGGAGTCCACCGTAGAGTTTGCCATCAAGCACGAACTTGTCTCCAGCTTTATAGATCTCCAGGTTGACCTGAACAGGGGCATCTATTGCCAAGATTTGATCCTTCTGCGCGTCAGACGGCCACCAATCCTCCTCCAAAACGAACTGGAAACGTCGGGCCCCCTCAGGAATGGTTCTCAAGTCAACAATCATTGGGAACAAACCTATTAAAGAACAATCAATTTAAATCTTACTTAAGATAAATTAAACTAACAAGTATATATTCCATATCTATTTTGTCAAGAAATTAATTGGTTCCCCTCTCGCCAAATCCACCCCAAAATATTCTCTCAAAACCACAAGGATGTCAGATTTTCCCTTTTTTTATTGACACTTACACCATTTTATTTATATATTTTTTAAGGAATTTCACTCTCCATCATGCCTGATAAGGCAGGAATTATCCGCCATGGGAACCGGGTAATCCTTTGCAACAAAACCGTCCATCCCGTTCGAGACCTTGATCTATGTGGCAATACAGGGAACGACTCAATTACTACGAAAAACTGCGGCGTTCGCTCTATGAAATCTTGAGAGATGCCTTGGAACTAAGGCTAACGAAGATTTCTCTCATTGATTCCTTTTATAACCACCTGAAAAGCGGGATGGAATACACCTTCCCTGACAAAAGCGAACTCAAGCCCAAATCCAAGAAGATGGAGAAGAAGGAGTCGGAGCTGTATAATACTTTCATTGTCATCTTTTGCGAAGGGACGATCAGCCCTGAGTTGAGAAATTATATCCGCTTCTTTCCTGAAAACAGGGTGGTTAAGAAGAACGTGGAATACTTGGCCGATCTCTCCTTGTACAAAAACTTCAATCAAAATCTGAGATATTTTGACAAACCCCGTTTTCTGGACTTCATTCAAGACCTCCTAAACGTGGACTATGCTCTACTCGTTCAACAAGACCCCTCGGTCAAAAAGAAGAACAGATACGCCCTAACCCACTTTCATGTCAAAATTGATTGGCCCATTGCTGATGCGGCAGAGGATCTTGCCAAGTGGCTCAGATATATCCAGAACAACCTCTACGAGAACGGGGACGAGGAGGCCCGTATCCTTCAGAATAAGCTTTTTGAATATTATGGCTGTCATCATAGTGTGGGAGGGAGACGAACGGCCGGCCTTGTTGCCTCACAGCTATTGAGGAAGCTGGATCTCATAACCACGGTATTCGTCTCCTCAGCAGAATCCCGTTCCGTGATCAAATACTCGGAAAGAGGGGTCTCGAAGTTCTTCCTCATTAAACTCATAGATGAAGAGATTTCAGCCCTTGCCCAAAGAGAGGATATGGATCCAGAGACCTTCAAATCCGCCTATCTCTATCCAGCCGTGGACTATTATGTGGGAATTTCGGAAGCGGTATATGGCTATACGACTTATTCAAAGCCGCCGGAAGACGGCAAGTTGAGGGAACTCCAATCCCCCTATAATTGGCTGAAGCTCAGGGATGAATTCCTTCACCCAAAGGGCGAATCGTTAGACATAAGGCCCATCAACTACAGCTGGGTCTACACGTCGGAATAGCCTTCAAAGGACACCCGTCCTTTTCCAGTGGGTTGCAAACGAACCCTAATGCTTCCCCAACCTCTCCAAGATCTTTTCAACAAACCACAGATCAATGGAGCGGTGCCACTTCAGCAAATAGACCTTCCCGTCTTCAGCCAAGACCTTGAAATAATCATGCTCCACGCCATACCATGTGTCGAGGGTGTTTTTCACCTCCAATCTCTGCTCATCCAGGACCAAATAGAGCGGCCTTTCGTTTGCCTTGTACCCTGAATAAGCAACAACCTCAATTTTTTTGGGAAATTCCATGGACATAAAGTGTTTCCTCAACGGCTACTGCCCAGTATAGAGAATTGACCTGAAAGGCACAAGGGCTCAACTGGTGTACTTGTTTCACTCCCTCCCCTGTGTTAAACTCCACCGATTATTTCTCTCATCCGTCTATTCCCGGAGGCCAATTATTGCTCATGTCACAAGATTCCATTGTCACGCGCTTTCCACCGAGCCCTACGGGCTATCTCCATATCGGCGGAGCCAGAACCGCGCTTTTCAACTGGCTCTTTGCCAGGCAGAGAGGGGGTAAATTCATTGTCAGAATCGAAGACACGGATAAGGCCAGGTCCACGGACGAAGCCACCAGGGGTATTCTCGAATCCTTGCAGTGGCTTGGCCTTGAATGGGACGAGGGACCCTATTTCCAGTCACAACGATACCCTATTTACGAGCAATTCATTGAGCGCCTCTTATCCTCTGCTAAGGCCTATTACTGCCACTGCACCCCGGTAGAACTGGAAAAAAAGCGTGAAGCGGCAAAATCGAAAGGGCTTAAACCCAGATACGATGGTAAATGCCGGGAAATAAGGCTCGGCCCAGCAGCCGATTCTGTGATTAGACTAAAAACCCCAAGAACGGGAAGCACCACTTTTAAAGACCTGGTCAAAGGACCTATTAGCTTTGAAAATGATGAGCTCGATGATCTTATCCTGAGACGTTCAGACGGGTCTCCAACCTATCACTTGGCCGTCGTGGCAGATGATGTGGCATTGGGGATCACCCACGTGATCCGGGGAGACGACCATGTGAATAACACCCCGCGTCAAATACAGATTTATCAAGCGCTCGGAGAGCCTGTACCCCAATACGCCCACCTTCCCATGATCCTTGGGCCAGACAGGACAAGACTGAGCAAACGCCACGGAGCCACATCCGTGCTGGCATACAGAGATATGGGCTATCTCCCCCAAGCCCTCCTGAACGCATTGGTCAGGCTTGGCTGGTCATACGGGGATCAGGAGAAATTCACCGTTTCAGAGCTGATTGAAAAGTTTTCCATAGGAAATGTGGGTAAATCCGCCGGCATATTCAATGCGGAGAAGCTTCTTGATCTAAACGCTCAGTATATCAGGGAGGCTGAAACCCCTGACTTGGCTAAGGCGTTGATCCCATTTTTGAAGAAACTGGGATTTACGGACCTGGATGAGGGAAAGGTGTACCAGGCTGTTGAGACCCTCAAGATGCGAAGTAGAACGCTTGTTGAGATGGCCGAAGGTGCACGCTTCTATTTCCAGAAAGATATAGTCTATGATGATAAGGGAGACAGAAAATTCCTGAAACCAAACGCGCTGGAGCTTATGGAGGAGATCAGGGGGAGGCTAGAAAAAATAGACGACTTCACCCAAAAGGAGGTGGAGAGCGTTTTCTCAGGCTTTCTGGAAGAGAAACAGATTAAACTGGGAAAGATCGCCCAACCTCTGAGGGTGGCCCTTACCGGTAAGACGGCAAGCCCCGGCCTTTTTGAGGTCATGGAGGTACTTGGGAAGGAGAAGGTCTTAAGGAGACTGAAAGATGCCATCACCCATATCAAAGAAAAGGCAAGCGGAAATTCCGGATCCGACGAGTAAATAACCTGGGCCTAAAGGACCCGGCTTTGATTACACCCCAAAGGGGTGTGAAGTGAGGGTACGCCCTTTTTCGAGAGGCCATATCTCAAAAAAAATTCCACCGGGCATCGCCGTGACCCAATATTTGGGGTTTGCGCCCCTGAGCTTCTGGGAGTCTGCAACTCACTCCTTAAACCTCAAATATTGGGTCACTGCCCCCTTACTACATAGATATGGCCGTGAGAAAAGGGGCGTGGCCTCACTCGGGCACTCAAAACATGATCGATCTGGTGAAAAAATTCTTTGGCAAAACCACTGGGAGTGGTCAAGCGGATCAGCTTGAAGTCACATACCATGACATTCGCATAGCAACCTGTGCCCTTTTGCTAGAGATGGCCAACATAGATGGCGAGTTCAGTGAGTCAGAACGTAAAAGCATACTTGCTATACTCAAGAAAGTTTATCAGTTGTCGGATGAATATGCAGAGGAACTCATTAAGATCTCAAAAGAGGAATTGCAGGGGAGTGTAGACCTTTGGCAGTTCACGAACCTCATTAATCGTAATTATAGCATTGAAGAAAAAATTCGAATTATCGAAATGGTCTGGGATATTGCCTATACGGACGGGAAGCTAGATAAGTATGAAGATTATCTCGTGCACAAACTGGCCAAGCTGCTACACCTCACCCACAAACAGCTCATTGAGGCCAAACTGAAAGTCATCCATGGTGATACTCTTCCCTCGTCCTATGAATAAATCTTTGTCAAGGGGGAATATCTCTGAAGCTCGAAACAAGAAGGGCCATCACCAACGGTGAGCCATCAGACCCCTCATGTTCCTCCATACCCAATAGTCACCTTCTCACCCTGCACAATCACCGGTACCTTACGCACGCCACCCGAGTATTCGAGCATCTCTTCAAGTCCATCGCCCTCAGCCTTTACATCCACATATCGGGCACCGTCGCCATAGGCCGACCTGGCCTTATCAGTATAGGGTCACCCAGCCTTTCCAAATATAATCACCTTCTCTGCCATACTGAAATCCTCCTCATTCCTACTTTATGCTTTCACAAAAAGAGAACGAATTAATAACTCTTTAGCCTCAAAACTTCAAGTACCTTCTCATGAATTGATGGATTCCCTGCGATAATTCCCTGGTTGCCCACCATGTCCGGGCCTTGCGAGAAGTCCAAAGGACGACCTTGCATGTCCGTGACTAGCCCGCCTGCCTCTTCCACCATAATCGCCCCCGCCGCGTGGTCCCAGATTTTCTCCAGGTAGGTTGCGCCTTCAGCAGAGGGAAAGCGTAGGTAGAGAAGGGCTTCCCCACGCGCCACTATACCATATTTGGGTTGGCCGTCCACCCTCAATGGAGGGACTCGGATTCCAGCCAATTTGGCTATCGCACTATGCATGGCATGGTCACAGTGAGCGGATTCAACGCTCTCTACGAAA
Source organism: Desulfobacteraceae bacterium (assembly GCA_050122535.1). GTDB lineage: Bacteria > Desulfobacterota > DSM-4660 > Desulfatiglandales > HGW-15 > JASFEQ01. The sequence goes on from JASFIT010000132.1 coordinate 6,745, forward strand.
GGCAGATCAGAATGCTCTACAGACCTAGCCACATGGATAACCGTTGGAGAACCAGCCTTTACGGGAAACATGGTCGCACCTTGACCGCGAACGCCTACAAACAAAACACCTCTTTTTCCCTCATGATTCCCTGGATGGATATGTAGCGAGGGGCATGCCATGATGCCCAACTTCACCTCACCGTCCTCTACGAGGGCTATGGCCACGGCGTAATGATCTCCTCTCAAGAATCCCTTAGTCCCGTCAATGGGATCTATGGCCCAATAGCGAGGTCCCACCTCCCCATTGCCCTGATTTATCCAGCTGATCACGTCTTCCTGTGTCGCATCAAAAACCGCGCGTTGAACATACGCTGTCACCTCCTTCAGGGCAACGCCCATATTCGGTTCCCGCAATGGGGTGCCATCCTCTTCCCCAACCACCTGATCACCCGGGAAGGCATCGGCTATGGTTCTGCAGATCAATGCCTGGGATCCAAAATCGGCCACAGTGACTGGGGTGCCGTCCTTCTTTTCCACGGCCTCAGGAGCCATTTCTTGTCGCACCTGCTCACAGAGTTTTGCAGCAGATCGAGCGGCCTCAACGGCCACTTGCTTTTCACGTTCATAAGGCATAATAAATCAATCCGATTCTTGAAACATTCTATCACTAGCAATCAGGAGAAGATAGAACATCATAAGTATTATGCGCACAAATTGTTAATAGATTGCAAAAATGAAAAGAAAAAACAAGTGATATGGGCGTGAAATTTATCTGTCTTAGCCACCCCCAATGTGAGGGATAAAACAGATGTGGTCATTATCTTTAAGAATTTGATCCAAATTAGAAACCTCGTTGTTTATGGTTACAAGGATGGCATTCTTGTTTATCCGTATGTCCGGGTAAGACTCTTGGATATACTTGAGCAAATCATTCACCCGCGTCTTCTCTGAAACCGGGATCTGAATTCGATCCTCGCTCGTCACCTTGCGTTGAAGTCCATTAAAACTGATTGAAACAACCACAGACACCCTTGCCGCCTCCGCCATCAATAGATGCTTGATGCTGGATGCTTGATACTAGATTTATGCATAAGCTCCTTCTTATCTAGAATCGAGTATCCAGTATCAGTTACATGAAACCCTCCATCCCATAGTAAAACTTTCAAACAGATGCGTAAAACTTGGCATACCGAGCCTGGCTTAATTCGACACCACCTTTTCTTCCCGCGACACACCCAATTCACTCAAAAGGGCCAGGGCCCGATCATCCAGCAGGTCAAACTTCTCTACCGTCTCGAGCAAGGGCACGCCGTCTAAATCATACCCCTTTTCTTCGTAGACCGCATCGCACAGCGTTTGATAAGCCTGCTCTCGCAACTCAACGATGAGTCTGTGCCTCTCCTCCTTATCATCTGGAAAATTCTCTTCACCTATTTGCTCTTTTAACCAGTTATCATAATATTCTGCTCTTATCTCATATTCGTTCAAGTATGCCGGTCCCATGGCTCTGAGTGGGATGAGGTCACTTGACCTTGTTCCTTTCCCCTGTCGAAGATTTATTAATTTCTGCAGAATTTGGAGCCGCTCTGAATCGTCTAAGACATCTTGTACTGTCTTATTACAGCCCACCGTAGCGTTAAGATACTTGACGTAGTACGCCAGGGTCGGCTGATTCTGTGCAGGGTTGTTTGTATTCGCAGCCTCAGGGTGCCGCACATCTATCCATGGCAACTTACACAACCCAACGGCATTGAACCAAGTACGGATGAGAGGAAACCATTTCAGCGCGGCTGCTTTATCCTCAAAGGTGGGGATCTCCTTATGGACTTGATCGATAAAGATTAGCCAGGCTTCGTCATGCTGGGGCCCTTTAAGCGCAAAACCATAACCTCCCTGCTGGGCTAAAGTTTCTTTTGGTACATACATGGAAAACTCGAGGCCCTTGACCTCCATGCCGAACTTGTCTAACTCTGCCATGATCTCTTCGTATGCCTGGCCTGAGCGGGTTGAGCATGTCTCTGCCACCCACTCCTTGGCCCGGTGTACGCCCTGGCCACATATCTTGCCGAAACCTTCTCCTCCGGCTGTCTCGTGCAATAAACGGTCCGCACCTTCTGCATTACCCCACGAAAGCTCATACCCCACCTCCTTGGCAGAAAGGTATCCCCTCTGGACACACTCCATGAGAAATGATGCGGTTACGCCCATTGAAATGGAATCCAGTCCATACTCATCGCAGTACCAGTTGTATTCCATGACGAATTGGGGCTCGAAGATACCCATTGCCGTGGCAGCCGCCACGGTCTCATATTCTGGTCCGTCTATGCCCACCTGCTGGCCCGCTTGCGGACCCCTGGTCAATACGACATTCTCAGCCCCCTTGGCGCAGGCCAAATTGCAACCCATATAGCAGCCATCGGGAATGTTCTTTGCTAGATAACGATCCAGAAACACATCCGCAAATACCCTGCTCGCATCCGGATGACTCCCATACTGGTAGTTATGCACGGGCAGGATGTGAAACTTGTTCATATACTCGGTGAGGACCGGGGTGCCCCAACTGGAAAGACGCAGTTGCTGGGGATCCATCTGGCTCAGTACCTTCTTCAGGTTTCCCCCCGCCTGACGCACGCCCTCTTTGTTAACAGGATTGTTTGCCTTGACTCTGGGAAGGCTGGAGCGGACAATGATCGCCCTCAAGCCCTTGGAACGCATCACCGTGCCTGTGCCACCCCTGCCCGCCTGTTTGCATCTCATCCTTTTTCGCCGTTTGTCGTAAAAGAGACTATTTATGATCCCAAATCGTGTATTGCAGGCCCCTATTCCTGTTGTCACAGCGGCTATATTCTCGCTCAGCACTCCTTTGTTGAACGCTTCCAAAAGTCGGCTTCCGTAGGAAAGTCCCCCAAAATCCACATCCTCCCCAAACGTAGGGGCCTCTGCGACCTGGACGGTCCCCTGATCCCCGTCCACGATCAGGACAGCGTCTTCTTGGCAGATGCCGGAGACGGCCAACGCATCAAAACCGCAGAGTTTCAGCAGTGGCGCAAAATGCCCTCCCACATTGGAGTCAACGAAAGTATCTGTCAGGGGAGAAATTGTTCCAACAATGAACTTGCCAGTGCCAGGGAACCTGGGATCAGCGCCCAATGGGCCGCTGGCCATTACCAGGATATTTTCAGGGCTATCATATCTCGTTTCGGCCTTCGTCCCGTCCCAGACCAGTTTCAGGGCGTAACCTCGGCCGCCGATGTATTTCTCTCTAAAATCAGGAGATAGCCTTAAAGTGGAAATGGATTGGGTCCCCAAATCTACTTGAAGAATGTGACCTGTATACCCTCCTTTGACGGGGGGCACTTTATATTCAAGTGTCTTTAGGATCTTCATTTGCTCTCAATGCTCCTAATTACAAGATACAAGATAAGTATTGAATTCCTCTATGAAAAGAGTCAAAACAAAACTCATGATTATAGAGAGCACAAAGCAATTGTCAAGGAATTTCAATGCATTTAGATTTCCAATTCCCTAATTCCCCGCAAATCTGACCGAGAATTCTATTCATGACGGGTCGGAATGCCGCGACCAACACAATAGGCGACGATCCTTCAGTCTGGATGGGCCGACGAGCCCTTACAAGGAAGGTCTTTTTACTTCAAAAGAATATCAAATTAAATTAAAACCATATGTCAATTATTTAATGCATTTATTTAGAATTTGATATCCTGTTTGGACAGGGGGAACCCTATA
>JASFIT010000133.1:0-10463 GCA_050122535.1 Desulfobacteraceae bacterium
ACCTATCGAAAATTGAAGGCGAGTTTGCCGCGTCCAAGAAGAATGCCACTGTACAGAATACCATCGAAGGCAAGCTGGCCAGGGCCTTGCAAGAGCTCACAGAAGAGATGAAACGGCTCCAGAAGAGACAACCTCGAAAAGTGGACAGGTCGATCGGGGGTATTCCGGTGGATAGTGAATACATCATCTTTATCATCGACACCTCCGGCAGTATGCAGCGGTTTGCTTGGGGCTTGGCCCGGAAGAAACTGCGCGAGACCCTTGAGGTATACCCTAAAGTGAAGGGTATCCAGGTCATGAACGACATGGGCGATTATATGTTCACACAATACCGCGGCAGGTGGATCCCCGATACCCCGGCCCGTCGCAAAGCGATCATTAGAACAATGATAACCTGGCGGCCCTTCAGCAATTCCAGTCCGGTTGAAGGGATTACCGCGGCCATCCGAACCTACTATGATCCAAAGAAAAAGATCAGCCTCTATGTCTTTGGCGATGAATACAGTGGCTATGACCCCGAATCGGTCATCCGGGAGGTGGATAGAATCAATCGGGCGGGTCGAGGAGGCGAGCGCCTGGTTCGTATCCATGCGGTGGGGTTTCCCGTCCTCATCGCCGACGCCCGCGGAATCGGCAAGACCGGAGAGCGGTTTGCCACCCTGATGCGAGCCTTGTGCCAGAAGAACGGCGGCACGTTCGTGGGACTGAATAGAATCAAACCTTAGAACCACATTCTCACGAACATCTAATGATCACCATGCCGTCATTGGGCTTTGAAAAATGACGACAAAGTGGTCGGAGATCCAGCACATGTCAAGTTTGCATTCGCCGATGAAGGCCCGGAGTTAATGAGAAGTGTGGGGTCACATCTCAAAAATTAAATTTTCTTACTAAAGACTTAACATTTAGGATGTGACCTTAATTTCCTCACTTAAGTTTGCTGAATACTCAAAAGCCTGCCCATCTTTATATCATCTAAAACGTTATTCCTGCTTGGAAAATGTATACGGGACCTTTGAGGTCGCCGGCTCCGGGAGCAAATCCCCCAAGTTCGCCAAAATTTACAAAATGAACTTTTCCTTCAATACGAAGAATAAGTCTATCTGGGGGTGACAACGGGAAACCCACCCCTGCAGATAAATAGCCGCCAATGGTTTCTTTTTCCGCAAATTCGTATATCTCATCGCCGTCAGGTAGTTGTTCGACAAAATCAACCATGTACAGACCCGCTCCTGCCCCAAGGAATAATCGCGTAGAACCGTGTTTTCCGATCAACATTCTGACACTGGGGGTCAGGTAAAGTCCTCGTGAATTGAGGTCTATTTCCACCGTTTCCCCGCCAGGTGGAACGGGGAGTTGGAAATCCCTTTCGTTTTCATTGAAAAAAATCCCAAAATCCATTCCCAACTGTATATCATTCCCCAACCATTGCGTGATGAGGCGATGATAGGCAATCTCAATGTTGTAGCCCCACTCTTTGAAGTCTCCAAATTGCCCTGAACCGGAACCCGAAAGTGTGTGCTCCAGTTCCCCAAGGTTTTGCCAGTAAACGGCTCCTCCAAGAATGGTAAAGAAGTTCTTCTTTCTTGTTAAAGGAGTTTCTTGTGTATCTCTCTTTTCGTCTTGATTGGTAGGGTTCCCTTGCTTAAACTCTGTTTCTGAGGCACTTTCTGCATGGGTAAAAAAGAGAAAGCAGAAAAGAAGAACACAGGCAAATATTATGGTGCACCCTAATCTGTTTTTGCAAAAAGCCATGACTCTCAACCTGGAGCAAATTTACCTCATGTCGCTTAACGAAAGCAAGCTCCCTCGCTTCTTTAGACGGCAAAACACATTCCAAAACCGTTCCTAATCCATTCAACACAACGTGATAATGACCAGGGTGAAGATTGTGGGGGAAGCCGCAGAAGGGGTAAGCCATTGGAATTTCTAAAAGATGTGACACGGAATGCCGCATCAAGAGGAGAATAGAAAGTCTTAACGGGCTGCATCCTGAGGCTGGTTGACTCGAAGACGGATTCCGTAGAAGGGCGCAACAATGGTTGAAAGGAATGCGGTGGTCCCGGGTTAGAACATTGGATCTTTCAGGTTATGAGAGAGCAAGAAAGGTTTATAGCGCAACAAAAGTAGCATGGTTCAGTTTAGGGGAGCTCATCTAAATCACTCTGGAAAGAAGTTTCATAAGTAATAGAAATGATTTGGCAGGTTTAATAGATGAGGGACAAAAGCTTTTTGATCATATAATAAACAAGGGGCAAAAATATGGCAGGGAGGATATTACCCACTTTGATCTTGGTGATATTGAGCATATTAAAACCCATCGCAACTATGATTAATCCACCCACAGCGGACATTTGAGTTATTACCTCAGTGGTTAAGAATTGCTTCATAAAGGATGCAGTGATTGTTATCGTGCCTTGATAAAGAAATACAGAACCTGCGGAGAATATCACACCTATTCCAAGCGTTGCGGAAAAAACAATGGAAGCAAGCCCATCCAATACTGATTTGGCGAACAATATGTCGTGTTTTCCTGCAAGGCCGCTTTCCAGGGAGCCCACGATCGCCATCGAACCCACACAGTAAAGCAAGGTCGTGGTGACAAAACCTTTTGATATATCGCCTTTCGATTTGGTAAAACTACCTCCAAGCCATCTTCCAAATCTATTAAGTCCCTCTTCAATTCCAAGGAGCACCCCTATGAAAGTACCTAAGGCCATACAACAAAGCAGAATCAGAAAATCGTCGGTTTTCCATGCGCCTTTTATGCCTATCAATATGACCACAAAAGCGATGGCGTGAAGGAGCGCATCAGATTTTTTCCCTGCAATTATTTTCCTGAAAGTGAGGCCAATGGTGCTGCCGGCAATTATTGCCAATGTATTTGCGATGGTACCTAACATTTTGAGCTCAACGAAGGAAACGTGGAAATGTTGGTTATCCTGCCTGTCCTGTGAAATGTGAAACCTATCTCAACAGGATAAATGGTCTCCTAATTTACGACATTGGGTCACCCATACGATCCGCCAGCATCTGGCACCAGGCGAGCAGATACTCATCTGCGCCAAAGGGCGCCACGAACTGCAAGCCAAGGGGCAGCCCGTTTTCAGCCCGTCCAGCCGGCAGTGTGATGACGGGCATGCCCGCATGGGTCCACGGCAAGTTCATATTGGGATCGCCAGTCGCTTGGATGCCTTCGGGAGCCGGACCTGACGCAGAAGGGCAGACCCAAAGATCGATGCCTGCTTGGGCCATTTGTTTCTCCGATTCTGACCGTAACTGGGTGCAGTTGGCCCGTGCAGTGATCAGTTCGTCTTCACTGACCTTTTTGCCGATCTCGATAATCTCCGCTGTTCGCGGTCGGTAGAGCGCAGCGTGCTTCGCGTACATTTCATTATGTTCTTGGGCAAACTCGGCAGAGATCATGCGTCGGTGAAGATCGTTAAGTTCATCGATATTAGGCAAAGCGGGCACTTTTTTGATTGTGCAGCCAAAAACTTCCAAATTGGACAAATGGTGCTCAAAGGCCTTTAACCCCTCCGGTTCAGCCTGTTCCAGATAAGGGCCTTCAGGAACTCCCAAGACGGGCAAAGTTTCCGTCACAGGAATCCGTCGCCAGGCCTGGCAGAGAACTGAGGCAGCCAATACCATGCCCGCCATATCCTGGGTAAAAAAGCCAACCTGATCCACGGTGCGGGAGAAGTAGACCAGGCCTTTTGTGGGTATGCGATTCAATGTTGGCTTGAAGCCGACGACGCCGCAGAAGGCGGCCGGCCGAATCACTGACCCTATGGTTTGGCTGCCGAGGGCCAGTTGGCAAAACCCTGCAGCAACGCCGGCGGCTGAACCACTGCTCGAACCGCCGGGTGTATGTGAAAGGTTGTGGGGATTACGCGTCGGGCCAGGCTCAAAATATGCAAACTCGGTGGTCACCGACTTGCCAAGGATTAACGCACCGGCATCACGCAGCCAGCGTACACACGTCGCCTCTGGGCCCGCAAAAAATTCGGGAGGCACCTCAGAACCTGCCCGCGTAACAAATCCGGGGACATGAAAGATATCTTTGACCGCCATCAGCGCGCCGTACAGTGGCGGCCTATCACCAGGGTTTGGGAAGCGTTGTTGGAGTTCCGTCGCCTCTGCGTGCAAGCGCGCACGCCGGTCTGGGTCAGGCAGTATCGCTTCGACCTGCGGATTGAGTCTTTCAACCCGATCAAACATATCATCCACGTAATCGATGAGGTCGACTTGGCCTTCACGTAAGGCATTTACAGTGGCGGCTAATGGAGCAGGATTGGTAAGCATGATTCTGAACCTCAATGGTTTGGGTAAGAAAAGGCAAACGTTAAATGTTCGTTGTTGTTGCGAGTCCTATGCCTCAAAAGTAGAAGGCAGTCAAGAAAAACCCGACTGCCCTCAAAAAGCACTTTAGTAAGCATCAAGAGTGTGTCACCTGTTAGTACGAACTGAAGAAAGTTATAATTTAGTGGACGTCCCCCTACGACGTCGGCGGCTGACAACCTTGCGAGCATCGTAGACCATCGTCCGGAAGAGGAAGAAAAGGCCGACAGATGCTGCCAGATACAGCGTTGTGAATCGCCACAACAAATTGTAGTAGGGGGCAAATCCGACCGCTACAACGTCAGACATGAATGAAAGAGAGACGCCCTCAGCCAGTCCTGAACCTCCTGGAGTGGGAGCGAAAAAGACAAAAAGTATGAGGGCCATCTGAATCTCCATGACCTCTCCCAGGGTAGATGCCTGGATTCCGAGAAAGCGAAGGCAGAGAAAGGCCATAAGACATCGTGACAGGAGAAAGCTGAGGCTCAAAAGGCACACGATCACAAAAGAGCCCTTGCCCAGACGCACAAACCGGCGCACGCTCTCCTGGTAAGTGTGAGTCATGTCAAGCAACTTGGCTGCTACGCGGCCCATACGGGCTGGTGTGGACTCGGTCTGAGCTTCTGAGCGTGACGTAAAGACTACACGGTGGTTTTTTCCCCGTATCTGCCAGTAAGCCTGATAAAGCCACAAAATCACGACCCGAAACAGACCGGGCCAGACCGCTGCAAGAATCACAAAAGCGGCTATAAAGGTAAAACCCCAGAGCGCTGTACGAAGTAAGGGGCCCATGTCGGAAGCCCCCGAGAAAAGAATGTTGTAAAAGCCGATGCATAAGAGACCCACCATGCTTCCTAAGAAGGTGATGAAGCTGATGGCTATGGCGCTCCCCGTATTGGCCCCGCCGCGGTTCAGCATATAAATCTGGCCAAGTCCACCCCCTGAACTGGATGGCGTGAGCATGGCGACCCCCACGTTAGCCCACTCCGCTTTGAGGCAGGTCCAGAACCCAATACCAGGCTGAAGGAGGCGGCAAACAACCCAGATCCTTACTCCACAGGCCACGGTGTCCAGGGGAAGAAAGAGGAGCAGGAGGAGCAAATAGCCCCATTGAAGCTTCTCCCACGCGACTAACTGGTCCCCGGCCTGAATTCGATCAAACTGAAACCAGAAGACGGCGAGCGTAAGCAAAAGAAATGTAATACCTCCAAAGAGGTATTTAGTGCCACGCCAACCCGTAACGCCGCGGGGCGCCACGTCACATCCATCCCCGTCTTCACAATCTAAAGAAACAGGTGACCCTTGACTTGATTCAGATGACATAGAAGAGCCTTCGCTACGCGTGTGCTACAGTTGCATGGTCTGACCAGGTTCCAGTCTCAACGATGTGCAGTCCTTTGCTAGAAAAAACAGATGTCGTTACAAGAGCGCGTATATCGGGGAGCCTCACTCCATATTCTCACAAACGAGGCTGGCAAATCGGGAACAGGAGACTTCTTCTGCACCTTTCATAAGCCTGGCCAGGTCATACGTGACTTTTTTGGAGGCAAAAGTTTTTTCAAGTGCGTTTTCCACAAGCCTCGCTGCCTCTAGCCACCCCATGTGATCCAGCATCATGGCCCCACTCAAGATGAGAGAGGAGGGGTTGACCTTATCTAAGCCCGCATATTTAGGCGCTGTGCCGTGGGTCGCCTCGAACAAGGCGTAACCGTTCTGATAGTTGATGTTTGCCCCGGGCGCCATTCCCACGCCGCCCACCTGGGCCGCAAGGGCGTCGGAGATGTAATCTCCATTCAAGTTCATCGTGGCAATGACATCGAATTCCTCCGGCCTTGTCAGGGCCTGCTGAAAGAAGATATCGGCTATGGTGTCTTTGATAAGGATCCGGTCGGCCGGTGGCTTGTCTTCAATCTTCTCCCAGGTAACCGTCTTTTCAGAATAGTCTTCTTTGGCCAGCTGGTATCCCCAGTTCCGAAAAGCGCCTTCTGTGAATTTTTGGATATTCCCTTTGTGGACCAGGGTGACGCTTTTGCGATGGTGGGCCAAGGCAAAATCAATAGCCGCCCTGATGAGCCTTTGGCTTCCCGACTTGCTGATGGGTTTAATGCCAATCCCAGAATCAGCACGGATCGTCCAGCCGTATGTATTAGAAAGGTGGTCCATCAGTTGACGGGTTTCCTGCTTGTCTGCCTCCAACTCAAGGCCTGCATAGACATCTTCGGTGTTTTCACGAAAGACCACCATGTCCACCTTATGGGGTTCCCTGACTGGACTGGGGACGCCCGGGAAATACCGGACGGGCCGGACGCAGGCGTATAGATCGAGCATCTGTCTCAGGGCCACGTTAAGACTTCGAATCCCTTCGCCCACAGGCGTGGTCAACGGTCCTTTTATGCCCACCCGGTATTCCTTAAAGGCTTCAATGGTATCCTGAGGGAGCCATTCACCCGTCTGATCATGGGCCTTTTGGCCAGCCAGGAACTCCTTCCAGATGATCTGACGCTTCCCCGACCAGCACAATTCAACGGCAAGATCAAAGACCCGGACAGCGGCACGCCATATATCCGGACCAATGCCGTCCCCTTCGATGTAAGGGATAATGGCTCTGTTTGGAACGACCAGTCCGCCATCTATAAACGTGATCTTCTCTCCTAAGCCCATCGTATTTAATCCTCCGAACAGAGAATGTGGAGATTTCAATAGAGATGTAACTGTGAAGGCAGTGAAGCAATCTCCAAAAATCCCCCCTGCCCCCCTTTATAAAAGGGGGGATGAGGATATTGTAATAATAGTTTTTTTGTGAGGGTCCTTGATAACTAAACAGGGTTCGGAAATTGTTTGTCACCAAAATAACATCTTTGATAAGAGGGTCAATCTATTTCATGAAGACGGTGTCGAGCTACTCGTAATGATTGACAAGTTTTTATAATTAAATTAGGTAGATAATTGGAAGCAGCTAAGTCACCCCCACCCAAACCCTCCCCCATTCCAGCCTTCGTAGCCGTAGCTACTACGGCGGAGTAGGCCAAGGGGGAGGGCTGGATGGCTGTGTTACATGCAGAACAAGGAAATCCAAATGCGTGATCTTTCCCGAATAGCAGAAGATTATTTTGGGTACATGGGAAAGCATTTTCCCCAGCAATGCGCAAGTGACGAGTTCTATTTCTTTCCCCGCTCAGAAACAGCCATGCAACATTTAGATACCCTAGATGATCTTACATCAGAGAAAATTCAGGACCACGTTCAATACGTCCAAAACCTTTTGAGTGAAGTTTCGCCAAAAGCATCGGAGAACCTGGATGAAGAGATAGATCTGGTCCTTCTCAGACAGAGCATGGGCAGTTTTGTCCTGGAGTTCGGCCTCACAGCGGTCTGGCAAAGTGATCCCACCCTTTACGTAAAGATCCCCCTCTTTGCAACAGGTCGAGTCCTTTCGCAGGAAAGTAGAACGCCTAGTCAGGTAAAAGCGGACCTCTCGACGCTTTTCACCCAGATCCCGCCATTTCTCAGTCAGGGCGTGAAGAATCTCTCGGCACCTCCGGAAATCTCCGTGGAGGTGGCCCTCAACATGGCCCGTGATGCCCTGCATTTCTACGATCTCAGCATTCCGTCCTTTATTCGGGAGAAGGTGGGTGAAGATGAAGCCCTGCTCATGAAGAGCAAAGCGGTGTCAGAAGCCTGGGAGATCTACATGAAGGATCTTCAGGAACTTTCATCTAGGCAATCATTTGCCGTGGGAGAAGATGGGCTCAAGGAGATTCTTGATACCTGCCTGTGTTATCCAAAATCGCCCGATGAAATCTTAGAGACGGCAAAGGCGGCCTCCCATGAGACACATGGGAAGCTCCGCGCTTTGTCCAACAAGATAGACAGCCGAAAGCGCTGGGACGTGCTCGTCTATGCACAAAGGCCACCCATCACATCATCTTCGGAATTCATGGCATTGTATGAGAACCAGGTGGAGGATCTGCGGCGTTTCTTTTACGCACAGGAGATCATTTCTTTTCCACGAGGAGAAAACGTGACTGTGCTTGAGACACCCGCCTATCTGCAATCCTTGAGGGCTACTGCATCCTACAGTGCGCCTCTAACGGGCAACAGGAAAAGCAATGGGATCTTCTACCTCACCCCAGGTAAAGAGGACCTGGCAAAGATCTCTGCCCACTGTCCCTATCTCTCTGCCCATGAGACCTATCCGGGCCACCACATATTGGACCATGTTCGCATTCATCACCCCAACCCCATCCGCCGCCAGATCGAATCCCCGCTCTTCTATGAGGGATGGGCCTGTTATGCGGAGCAGCTTTTGGATGAACTGGGATATGTGCGGGATCTGCGACAGCAGCTCATTGGCCTGAAACGCCAGCTGTGGCGCAATCTGAGAGCAGAGTTGGATATCAAACTCCAGACAGGGAGGATCTCTTTGAAACAGGCAACCAGGGAGATTGAAGACCTCGGTTTTTCAAGACAGAGGGCAGAGCGCCAGATCCGACGCTTTGCCCTGACACCTGGGTATCAATTGTGTTATTTCATGGGGAATCATGAGATCGTCAGCCTACGAGAGCAATTCTCTTCTAAATTAAGTCAAAAGGCTTTTCACGATATACTCTTGGGCGGGGGTGAGATCCCCTTCCATCTCGTAGAGAAAAGGTTGAAGGAGAAAATGAATGAAACAGGTTAAGGGCTATCACGGCGAGTGGAACATGGGCAGTCCCGGAGGATGGGACTATCAACGCATCGCGCAGATTCTGGGCAAGATGGCGTGGAATCTGGTTCTACAGAATGTGGAACTGGACGTAGAACTGGATTATGAAGATCCCCAGATTAATGCGGTGCCCGGTTTTGCCCTCATGATCCTGCGAGCCCATCAGAATCTCCATGGCAAAAATCCCGTGCACGCCGTGCTCCTTGCTGAGGCAGATACCCTGGATGTGGTCCTGGAAAACACGAACTTTGTGAATTACCTGAATGCCATGGAAGGCGTTAAGGCCTCCCTAGCAGGCCCGAGTCATCTCTCATTAAGAAATGGAAAGGTATGTTGCAGGGGAGATGATGCGACAGTTATCTTCATGGATTTTAACCTGAACGTGCTGACCAAGATCGGCAAAGAGGAGGATATCGAGCCGATCAAGGAGGCAATTAGGCAGGGCATCCTGGTGAATCCCCGTGGCATGGAACCCCTGGGCGCCAAAGGCCTGTTCGAGGTGATGACCGATCAATACAAGGACCGGCTGAGTGAGGATACGGTAAAGCACACGCCTTGGACACGGCAATTCCATGCGCGCACAACTACAGATCCAAACGGAGAGCCGATTGAAGATCTGGCGGACTGGACTGAAAAGCATTGGGAGAGTCTGGTGCTCAAACCGGCCCATGGATATTCAGGCCATGGCATCTTTGTCGGATACAAGCAGGGGAATCCTAAAAAGCATGTTCAGACGGCCTTGGACGCAGGCGACTATATTGTCCAACAACTCATCCCATTAGGCCTTTGGTCGGAGCAGAGTACGTGGCCTATCCTGGAAGAGAGATCCCTGTTTCTGAAAGAATGGCAGACAGATTTCCGGTGTTTTATAACTGACGAAGGGCTTCAGGGGTTTTTGGCCCGTTTTGGGGGCGTGCCTACCAACGTGGGTTCAGGCGGGGGGATCCAGCCGTTAGCCATCTTGAAAAACGATATGACGCCAAGAGTGGCTGTGGAGAAAATCAATGAAGGTCTCCTCAAGCTCGGTTACGAGGCCTTTGTGGAAATTCAGAATGAGGTGAGCAAGAAGGCCATAGAAATGGGCTTCACCTATCTCTTGGGCCCCATTATGATCAGTCTCAGGCCCAGGTTACTCACTAGGGATCATATTGGTGAACTGCGGCAATATGCCCGCAACCTCTGGCAGGATGCACTCAAACTGGAGGAACTCTGGCGGGAAGGAGAGCTGGATCATTTGGTACAGGTGGGGCCTGAAGAAAAAGAGTTGGCCCTAAAACAACCCTGGCGTGGAAGTCCAGCGCTTATGGTCTCTGATGGGCTGTTCAGCTTTGGGGCGGACCTGATGAATGGATGAATTTCAGATTCTCTCGCCCGCTCCCTCTCGGCTGTCTTCGACCCCGAGATGAGTCGAAGGACG
>JASFIT010000134.1:0-10436 GCA_050122535.1 Desulfobacteraceae bacterium
GTCCTATCAAGGCCCTTGAGAGATTGGGCAAACCGGAGGCAGAATACTATCTTCTTCACATCAAAGGCTTGGGCAATATGCTGTCAGATGAAAGACCGACCCCCTCGTTCGCCTTGGGCATAGCCACATCAACAAGGGGGTGTGACCATCTCAGAAGCCGTCCGGCTATTGATCTGTACCATCTTCCTGAAAAGATTTTGGAAGAGGCCTTTGACGGGGGTCCCATGTCTTCTGATTTCACATCCCATGTGGGTAAGGCAAGGCAAATATGGGTTATGGAAAGGATCTATGCGGTGGTTGACTCTATTGGGACGTGTAAGTTCCATACGCTTTTCTTCAGTCCCCACATGCCCAGTTGGAATGAATGGGCAGAAATGATCTACTACATCACGGGCATGGAATTCACGCCTCAGGAACTGAGGGATATCGGGGAAAGGATTTACACCCTTGAGAGGATGTTCAATTACCGAGAAGCCGGGCTGGATAGGAAAGACGATGCTCTCCCAGAGCGTTACTATGCTGAAGCCGTTCCTGGCGGCCTGCCTGTGGTCAAAGGGACGAAGATGCACAGGGAGAAATTCGAGAAAATGCTCGATGAGTATTATGATTTCCATGGTTGGGATAAGAATGGTCGGGTCACCCAGGAGACATTGGAGAAACTCTCCCTGGACAAGGAACCCTCCCATCAGCTTTAGTAGTTTGCTCAATATTTTACCGAAATATGGAAGAATGCTCTGCCCTTGAGGGAGAGAATGAATGGTATTGTTTTGATTCCGCCTTATTTGAGAGACTGTTTCGGAATGAGAAAAACCTGTCATTCCTGACGAGCGATGCTATGCATCACGAGATCCGGAATCCAGGAATAGAGAACAATTCCAGAGATTTCTAGATCCCGGCTCGCGCCTCGCTTCGCGGGGCTTGGCCGGGATGACGAATTTTGACACACCCTCTGATGGGCAGGTCACTCCCTCGCAATGACAAGCTAACTGCATCGACCAATATAAGGAAGGAACCGTCTTCAAATGAATGCGATCGATGTGAGCGATAAAGATTTAGAAAAATACTGTGCGAGCGCTACCGAGAGAGGGGCAACCCACGCCAAACAAATCGATCCCAGCAGCGTTGTAACGGCCCCATGGGTAAGACTGAAATGCCAGTCTGGCTGCGGCAACTATGGCAGGAGCTATTGCTGCCCACCAGATACCTCGACACCGGAAAATACGAGGGCGATTCTTGACACTTACCAGCGCGCTATCCTGTTCCATAAAGCGGCGCCCAGTGCGCCGGATCGAGTAAAACAGTTCAAGAAATATTATGATATGCTGGTGGAGCTGGAAGGGGAAATGTTTAAGGATGGCTACTACAGAGCCTTTGTTTATTTGGCCGGGCCCTGTATGCTATGCAAGGAATGCACAAAGCTTCAAGGCGAACTCTGCAAATTCAGGCACAAGGCCAGGCCTTCCATGGAAGCCGTTGGCATTGATGTGTACCAGACGGCGCGGAATAATGGTTTTTTCATAGAGACCCTTCGGGACAGGGAAGAGACACAAAACACATACTGTCTCATGTTGGTGGACTGAGAAAGCCCTCATTCACTTTAGAGCACTTTAGGTGCTCTGAAAGTGATGCTGAGCGATCGGTTTGAATTCGAGGGCTGCTAGCCTTTTCAAAAGGGGGTGATATATGACATCGTAGAAAAGAGAAACCTAAAGAAGGCACCTGCCTCTCATAGGTTCTTCATGTGGACCCTGGAAAAAGGAAACCCAAAAGCCAAAAAAACATAAAACACATAGTTTACCATTCAACAATTCAATTATGGAATCCCAGGAAGAATTGTTTATCATGGGCAACCTAAAAGATAAGGAGGGCGTCATGAAGAAAAAAATTTTTGCTTTGACCGTAGTCCTTGGGTTAATTGCAGCCGGAACCGTCTTTGGCTATGCAAATCAGGCCGCGGCGGCAGACCCCATCGTGCTCGGCGTTCCCAGTGCCCGGGCTTTCGCCGAGGGCGAGACTATGGAAAAAGGCACAATCCTGGCCGTTGAGGAGATCAATGCCAAAGGCGGAGTGAACGTGGGCGGTAAGAAGCGACCGTTCAAGGTGGAGATATCGGATTGCCGTGATTTGGAGGCTGGTGTGCCCGTAGCTGAAGCACTTCTCGTCGTAGAAAGGTTGATCCTGGACAAAAAAGCGAACTTCATTGTGGGCGGCCCCACCCGAACCGAGGCGTATAATGCTGCCATGGACCTCTTCTCCAAGTATAAGACCATTTCCCTGGTCAATACCGGCGTCTACTCCCCTGCCACGGCCAAAAGAATCGCCGAGAATTATGAAAAGTACAAATATACCTTCAGGCTTACCGGACACGTGGGCATAGAGATAACGCTGGACTTGCCTGCGCTTCTCAAGGGCCTGAAGGCGGATTATGGATTCGATAGGGCCTACATCATGGTCCAGGATGTGGCCCACGCGAGAGCGAGTGGAGACATCGTGGGAAAGCTGCTTCCCAAATGGGGCTGGCAGGTCCTCGGGAAAAAAATATATCCCACCGGAACCACAGACTATTCCCTGGGCCTGCTGGATGCCAAGAGACAAAAGGCACAATTTCTCTGGATTTGGATGGATATGCCGGAGGTGGGCATTCTCATGAGACAATGGGCTGACCTCAAGGTTCCAGCGCTCCCCATGGGTTATGCGCGGCCCGCACAGGATCCCGATTTCTGGAAAATGACCGAGGGCAGTTGCGCCTATCTGGTCCTTGCCGTCTTGAACGCGGGGAATGTTCCTACCAAGGTAACACCATGGGCGGAGAAATTTAATAAGGCCTGGGTGAAAAGGTGGAAAAAAGAGCCTTCAGGCTATTCCTGCTCAGCACCCTATATGTCTGTGTATGTGTTGAAGGATGCCATTGAACGGGCCAATTCCCTGGATAGCCAAGCCGTCATTGCTGCCCTTGAGAAAACAGACATCAAAGGGGGCGTCTACGGAAGGATTCGGTTTAACCCCAAGAGCCACGATATTATCCGAAAGCAGAATCCTGAAGAAGGAGCCCTGGGTGCCTGGTTTCAGTGGCAGAAGGGTAAGCGAGTGGCCATCTTTCCCACGGCCCTGGCCACGGGCAGCCTTCAGATGCCGCCGTGGGTCAAACGGTAATCTAGACGACAAAATTTAGAAGACCAGCCCAGGGACCTCACGATCATCTTGGTTGCGAGGTCTCAGGGTGGGTCTAGAAGTGGGAGACCTTATGCATTGAAAGCCAGGTCTGGGCCAGAGCTTCTGGAAAATTCTGTATTCTCTTTCTGTAACACGTGGTGCCAGATACTAGATTCTGGATCCTCGATACTGGATAAAGGGAATTCTTTTTGAATCTATCCTGTATTGGGCATCCGGTTTCCAGCATCATTTCGCCCCAAGCATTGTAATGTTTGTCGCATCAATTCGTCTGTTTGAGGCGAAGCTTCGCTATTATTGCACGAGGGGAATGATGGATGTTGTATTGGTCTACGGATTGGTAAATAGTGCCGTCCTTGCCCTTATGGCCGTAGGGTTCACCCTGGTCTATGGGATAAGCCGGTTGGCCAACTTCGCCCACGGCGCCCTATATGTGTTGACCGGGTTTGTGTCCTGGATATTCTTGCGGACCTTGGGCCTAAACTATGCACTGGCTATTCTCATCGCTCTTATTATCACGGCAATGATCGGCGCCCTGATATACCACCTGTTTCTGGTGAGGGTGAGGAGCCTTGAGGCATCAGAGATCATCGGGTCTTTTGCTGTGGGCCTTGTGATCATGGAGGGCTTGCGCTGGAGAGGATTCATCGGTCATGGCTTTGCCATTCCAAAATTTGTCAAAGGGACCGTGAGCATCGGATGGGTCATGGTGGATTTCCAACGGATTATCATCATTGGAATTGGCCTTTTGATCGTGATCTGTCTGTGGCTGTTCACCCACCACACCAAGATTGGTTTAGCCCTGAGGGCCATTGCACAGGATGAGCAGGCCGCCATGATGCTGGGAATGGATTCCGATCGTATGGCGACCATTAGCCTGGCCGTGGGCTCTGCGCTGGCTGGGCTTGCGGCCGTTGCCATTCTTCCCCTGGGAAACTTGACCGTGGAATCAGGATACCAAGTGCTGATCTACGCCGTGGCGGTGTGCATTGTGGGTGGACTTGGTAGCTGGCCGGGCGCTGTGGTTGCAGCCTTCTTACTCGGTTATGCGCAAGTGCTCACTGACCAGTTTGGCGGTACGCACTATCAGGCCGTTGTGGCCATGGCTGCCATCATTATCACGCTCATACTGAGGCCTTCTGGGCTTTTCGGAAGGCAAAAGGAACTGGAGGAGAGGGTCTAATTGGTCACAAAAGGCAAGCGTAGGGAGAGGCTCGACAGGGGGGTGAAGGTACGCTCAGAGGGCGTATATGCCGTCGCATCCTGGACTGAAGCCACGTACCTGATTGCGCCGAGGCTGTTCCTAATACTGGCCATGTTTGTCATTCCCTTGGTGATGCCAAGTATTTATCACAAGAGGCTCATATGCCTCGTATTCATCTATGGGCTGTTGGCCATCAGTTTTGATTTCCTGACCAATTACGTGGGATTGGTCTGCTTAGGTGGCGCGCTCTTCATGGGCGTAGGCGGATATATTGCCGGGAGCTTGAATGCCATACTGGGATTACCGCCCGTGTTAACCATCATTATCGCCACGCTGGGTGGGGCCGCCATCTGTACCATCCTTCTGCTCCCTTGCTTGCCTTTACGGGGCATCTATTTTGCCATTGTAACGCTGGTCTACCCTCTGTTGCTAGGCAGGATCATTGAGGCCACGCGCATCCTGGGAGGGACTGATGGAATGCCTGGGCTTTCAACGTATCCCAGCGCTTGGGTTGACCTGTACCTGGTTATTGGGGTGACGGCCCTTGTTCTTTTTGGCCTGAGAAGGTTGGTTAATGAAGATATGGGCCTGGTCTTTCGTGGGATAAAGGATAACGATCAAACCGTGACGGCCTGTGGCGTAAACATCACCGCATATCGAACCCGCGCTGTTTACATTGCATCCGCCATTGGCTGTTTTGCCGGCGCATATCTCTGTCACCTGTACGGCTGGGCTGGGTTAAGCTTCTTTGCCCTGGATTTTTCAATAATCCCCATTGCCGCTGCCATCGTGGGAGGGATGGGGACCTTGGTGGGCCCTTTGCTGGGTTCAGCGATCATTGTGCCACTCTCTGAGATATTGCGTGCCTTTGGGGGATTGAGAATCGTTTTCTACGCCCTCATTCTCATATTGTTTATTGCGTTTCGCCCTGAAGGCCTGATGAACTATTTTCAACGTAAATATGCCCAGTTTGAGCATTGGATAGAGGTATGAGCATGAACGACGAGGTCTTTCTCAAAGTCAAAGGGCTTTTTAAATCGTTTGGTGGCGTGACCGCTGTGGCCAATGTGAGTTTTGAGCTCCATAAGGGTGAGACCTTTGGCATTATTGGCCCCAATGGTTCAGGAAAGACCACGCTTGTCAATCTTATTACCCGATTCGTCAAACAAGACATGGGTGAAGTCTTCTTCAAGGGCAAGAAGATAAGCCGCCTGAAGGCCTACAAAATCGCGGAGATGGGCATTGTGAGGACATTTCAGATTATGCGACCATTCTATACACTGCCCGCCTTTAAGAACCTCATCGTTCCATTGTACTCCCCAAGGGTGCGAAAGATAGGTGGCGGCAAGCTGGGAGACAGGGACGCTGTGGCCATTGACATCCTGGAGGAGATCGGTTTCGAACGGGATGCCTATGTCCCCTACAAAATGGCCTCATCTCTCCCACTGGGATATCTTAAACGGCTCGAACTGGCCCGATGCCTTGCCCTGAGACCGGAGGTCATTATTTGCGATGAAATATTTTCGGGGCTGAGCATGGCCGAAATTGCCACCATGGTTCCACTCATGGAAAGACTCCAGATGGAAGGCAAGACGATCATCATGATAGAGCATAGGCTGAGAGAGCTTTTCAGGATCGTAGATCGCGTCATGGTGCTTAATTTCGGCGCAAAGATTGCCGAGGGTATGCCTGAGGAGGTCATAGAACATGAGGAGGTGAAGAAGGCCTATTTGGGGAGAAAGGGACTGTGATAGGATGTTAGAGATCAAGAACCTCATGGTATTCTACGAAAATGCCACGGCCATCAATAATCTCACTCTGACCTGCAGTGAAGGCAAAGTCACGGGGATATTTGGCTCCAACAGCGCTGGCAAGTCCACGCTCATGTATACCATTTCAGGGATCATTCTGGATACCAAGAAGAAGGAAGAGATGAGGGGAGGGGAGAGGATATCTATCCTAGGAGAGATGAGATTCCGTGGAGAGGATATCCTGGATGTAAGGCCAAGTCAGAGGGCCAAAATGGGTATCGTGCTTTGTCCGGAGAGGCGACGTATTTTCGCCGAGAGCAGCGTTTTGGAGAACTTGAAAATGGGGGGATACCTGGCCAACGCGGAACAGGCAAAAAAAACCTTGAAATACATCTATAATCTGTTCCCACCCCTGGAGAGATTGAAACGAAGACAGGGCGGATTTCTGAGCGGTGGCGAACAGCAAATGCTCGCCATTGGCCGTGCATTAATGGCACAGCCTAAGTTATTGCTTCTTGATGAGCCCCTTCTTGGCCTGAGCCCCTTACTAGAAGAGACGCTTATGGAGGCCGTGGAGGATATCAACAGGCAAACAGGTATCACCACGCTCATAGCGGAACAATATGCCCGATCGGTTTTGCCCATGGTGGATTACGGGTATGTGCTCGAAAACGGAAGCGCCGTTTTGAGTGGAACCAAAGAGGAACTCATTGAAAATCCGGACGTGAAGGCCGCTTACTTCGGGATTTAGCTTCTAGTCAGTTAGCTTCGCCCTACCGTGACCTCGCCTATGAGAGAGCTATGGGCAGCAAGCCACAATTGGAATACTGGAATACTGGAATATTGGAATGATGGGTATGGAGGAATTAAAAGCAAAAAAAGAATTTTTCCGCTTCAGCTTCCATTATTCCATTATTCCATCATTCCACGTGGTCAGCAAAAATCAGATGTCGATAAAAGATTCATAACTGCAATGCATTGGATTAGAGATTGACCTACTCTGAGGAGATTATGGAAGGTACATCCCTGATGGACCAACATGCACTGTTCACCTTTGAGCAGAACTGCCAGAAGTTTCCCAATCAAGTGGCCTTGATCTATCTTGGCAAATCCTATTCCTATGCCCAATTGAAAGAACTAAGCGACCGGTTTGCCACCGCCCTCCATGAGTTGGGTGTGAGGGAGAATGACAAGGTCTTTATATACTTGTCAAACTGTGTGCAATGGGTCATCGCCTATCTCGCTATCTTGGAGATCGGCGCCATAGCCGTTCCCGTTTCTCCCATTTACACCCCTAGCGAGATCACTTACATGATCAATGATTCCGGAGCTGAGACCATCATTTGCCAGGATACAAATTTTGGTTATGTGAAGGAGGTGTTTGCCCAGACAAGCCTGAAGAGGATTATTTATACAGGTCTTGCCTCCATGCTTCCTCTGTGGAAACGGGTCGTAGGGATGCTCTTTGATAGAGTGCCGCGTGGAAGTGTGGAGCGGGGTGGAAACATATATTCTTTCAAGGCGTTGATAGCCCAACACCCGCCACAGCCTCCAAGGCCCAGCATAAACCCGAGAGAGCATTTCGCCTACATATTATATACCGGTGGGACGACCGGTTTGCCCAAGGGCATACCCGGAACGCACGCCTTCATAAATTGTCTGATTGACGATTATCACAAAGTCATCGAAGGTTATATGGAAGAGACCAAGTCTACGCTGATCATGGTGGGGCCCCTTTTTCATATTATGGGACAGGCAACGTTTCTCTCAATTGGCCTCGGTCTCGGGAACAGGACTGTCCTCATGCCTATCCCCGAGGTGGACTCCATTTTGAAGACCATTGAAAGATATAGGGTTGATCTATTATCCGGCGTACCTACCCTTTACCGCATGATTCTTGAGAACGACAGGCTGGACTTCTATGACTTGAGCTCACTGAAATACTGCTGGAGCGGTGGGGATGTGCTGCCCAGCGAAATATTCAATCGTTGGAAGCAGAGGTTTAACATTCCCATATATCAGAATTTTGGTGCCACGGAGACGGGCTTTGTCGCCTTCAGCCCGATGGATCAGGAGCCCAGCTCAAATATCATAGGCTTCCCTGTTACATCCAAGAAAATCAAGGTTGTGGATCCCGATTCATTGGAGCCAGCGGCACCCAATAGCCCTGGTGAGTTGCTCATCTCCTCAGAATATATGGTTCGGGCCTACTGGAACAAACCGGAGGAAACAGCAGCGGGGTTTGTAGAGCTAGACGGAAAGCTATATTACAGAATGAAAGACATCGTCCAAATGGCCAATGACGGACAGCTCTCTTACACGGATAGGGGGGCGGATATCATAAAATACAAAGGATATCGCGTCTCCTGCTCCGAGATCGAAGCCGTGCTGCAAGACCATGAGGCGGTGATGGGCGCATGCGTTATTGGTGTCCCTGACCCGAAGGTGGGTGAGCGCATCAAAGCGATGGTGGTGATTAGGGAAGGCGTGAGGGGCGTAGGTGCAGCCGATCTCATCCGATGGTGTCGAGATAGGCTCGCTCCCTATAAGGTCCCATACTATATAGAGTTCAGGGATATGCTTCCCAAGTCCAAGGTGGGGAAATTGCTGAGGCGCGAAGTCAGGGATGAAGAGCGCCGAAGGACAGAGAAAGGCAAACGGATCTCGTCGTCTGGTTGAAACGGGCCGGAGGGATTAGCACGGTTTACCCATACTCCCGTAACATGGTGGATCGATATAGAGTATAATCTCAATATCCTCACTCACGGAAATCCTCCATATGCCCCGGTTCTGGGAACACCTTCTGTAATACATATTCCCGGTCAAATAGAGAAAATTCTGTAAATCCTATTCTTATGATTATTGATGCTCACGTCCATATACTCCCTCAACGAAGACTAAATGGCCTTTCCATATGGCTTGGCAAGGAATTCGCAAGCCACCCCTTGGCAGGTAAGCGTTTTACAGTAGAGAAAATATTGCAGGAATTATCTCGGAATGGGGTGACTCATGTCTTTAATTCTGTTTTTCCAATGAAGGCAAAGGAAACAGAAGAATTGAATCTATTTAATTATCATTTGAGCAAAAAGTTTAAGCATATCATCCCATTCGGGTCCTTACATATTGAAGACCAAGACAAGAAGCGTATTGTTAATCGCTGTGTTTATGAATATGGGTTTTTGGGATTCAAGTTGCATCCTTATGTGCAGGAATTTTCGCCAGATGATGAAAGGCTGTTCCCCGCCTATGAAAGGATGGAAGATCTCGGCAAGCCAATAAACATACATACGGGTTTTGAGGATTACTACCCAAAAGTAAAAAAGAGGATTACACTTTCTGCTATGGAAGGGCTAGTCAAGAAATTCTCTTCACTCATGTATATCATCCCACACATGTTCTATCCCAGACTGTCTGAAGCGGTATATCTTATAGAGAATTATGATAATGTCTATCTGGATACCACAAATATTTTTTCAGCCATACTCCAGGATGAACAGAGGGGTATAAGCAGGGATAAAGAAAGGGATATATTAATGGCGACGCTCAACAAATGGAGCAATAGGATGTTCTTCGGGACAGATCATCCTGCGGGGATGAGTGATCTGGACACGATCTTTTCGGATTTCTATTCATTTAACCTGCCCAACCAGATCAAACAGGATCTACTACACGATACCGCTTACAAATTTGCTGAACGATATGGCTATTTCAAATAAATTGAGAACTGCAAATATTTTTACCGTCAAGGAGACAGTACTATGGAGAAAGAGGATTTATTACATGGTAAGAGAATTTTGATCGTAGATGATGAGGGTGATGTGTTGGAATCGCTGGAAGAGTTGTTGCCCATGTGTGACATTGTAAAGGCCTCCACCTTTGAACAAGCCAAAGACCTGATGGAAAATCAGTATTTTGATATGGCTATCTTGGATATCATGGGAGTCGACGGTTATGAGCTCTTAGAAATCGCAAAACAGAAAAAAGTGATTGCCGTTATGCTGACCGCCCACGCATTGAGTACGGGCGATGTTATGAGATCTTTTAAAGGGGGGGCGGCCTCTTATGTGCCTAAAGAGGAAATGGCAAATATTACTGTCTATTTGAACGACATCCTCGAGGCCAAAGAAAAAGGGAAAAATCTATGGTGGCGCTGGCTTAACAGGTTTTCCGCCTATTTTGAAAGGAAATTCGGCCCTGACTGGCAAGAGGAAAACAAAGAGTTCTGGGAGAAGTATTGGTAATACGGAGGGCGTGAATGATATGGACCACGACAGAGCGTTTTGGTCGAAAGGCCATGAGCATAGCGTCTT
>JASFIT010000135.1:0-10433 GCA_050122535.1 Desulfobacteraceae bacterium
CACCCGTAGCGATAATGGTTACTCCATGGTGTATCTCCTTGACCCTTCCTTCAGATGTCAGTTTAGTTATGAAATTTCCCACATAACCGGACGCCTCTGTGATGGTAGCGTCAGTAGATACGTGTATTAAGGGGTGCTGATAAACCTTGCGAACAAGATCACCCAAATAGGCTTGAACATCCATCCCTTCCAGGGTGTAATGAATTCTTCGAGCCATGCCCCCCAAATCTGTATCCTTTTCCACCAGGTAAACCTCAAATCCCTGCCCAGCTAAGCTCAGGGCACTGGTCATCCCGGCCAGGCCTCCTCCGACCACTAACCCCCTTTTGTCTACCGGCAGTTCCAATTCCTGTAAGGGCTCTAAAAGGGCAGTTCGAGCCACCGACATCCGGACTATATCCTTTGCCTTTTGGGTGGCATCTTCCTTTTCTCGAGAGTGGACCCAGGAGCAATGTTCTCTGATATTAGCCATGTCAAAGAAATATTGATTAATTCCCCCTTCACGAAGCGTGTCCCGGAATAGCGGCTCATGTGTCCTGGGGGTGCAGGCGGCCACAACCACGCGATTGAGCCCTTTTTCCCGGATCGTGTCCGCTATTTCCTCGGCATTGTCAGTAGAACATGCAAAGATGCTTTCTTGAGCGTGGACAACATTGTCCAAAGTGGAGGCATATTCAACCACCGATGGAACATCCACTACCCTTCCGATGTTGGCTCCACAATGACACACAAAGACCCCCACCCTGGGTTCCTCTTCCGAGACATCCCTTTCCGGCGGATATACCCTTTCTCTGTCCAGCTTCCCTCGCCAGTAGGCAAGAAACTGACCACATAGGGCATCCGCCCCGCTGGCGGTCATGACTGACTCAGGGATATCCATAGGGCCCTGGAAGGCGCCGCTTACAAAGATTCCCGGGCGAGAGGTCTCAATGGGATTAAGAGGATTGGTTTTACAGAATCCGTGAGAATTGAGTTCGATACCGAACTTTTGTGCCAGGTCCTCCACATCACCAGGAGGGGTCAATCCAACGGATAATACTACCAGATCGAATTCTTCCTCCCTTACTCCGTCCTCATAAGTGGAGTATCTTATGGTCACATTCTTGGTTTCCGGGATCTCATTTCCTACGGATACATAGCTCCTAATAAAGCGGACCCCGGGAAGGTTCTCTGCCCTTTGATAAAATCGCTCGAAATCCTTCCCAAAGGCCCGAATGTCGTTATGGAATACGGTACACTCTGCCTCTGCGTCATGGTCTTTTGTTAAAATCACCTGCTTCTGGGTATAGGCGCAGCATACGGCTGAACAATAGCTGTTACCTCCTTCTATAACCTGTCTGGAACCGACGCATTGAATCCAGGCTATTTTGTGGGGATGCTTGTTGTCGGAAGGGCGCCGTATCTCACCTTCGTAGGGCCCGGTGGCACATAATAGCCGTTCAAAGTCGAGACTGGTGACCACGTTTTGCATCTTTCCGCAGCCATAGTCGCCCCTCAGCCTGGGGTCAAATATCTCATAGCCCGGAGACAGAACGATCGCCCCCACCTCTACCGCTACCTTCTCCGCCTCTTGATGAAGATCTATGGCTTTATGCTTACATACGCCTCGACAAATGGTACATTTCTCGCCCTGAAGATAAAGACAGTTTTCAGGGTCTATATAAGTGACCAGGGGAACGGCTTGAGAAAAGTATATATGGACGGCTTTATTCAGAGATAAGTCTTGATTATATGGATCAGGGACCTTGACCGGGCAGTACTCTACACAGGTGGTACAACCCGTGCATTTCTCCTCTTCAATGTATCTGGGCTTTTTAATCAGGGTGACCTTGAAGTCTCCAGCCTCCCCTTCTACCTTGTCAACTTCAGTATAGGTCAGGATCTCTATGTTGGGATGCCTGCTGCATTCAATAAACTTAGGAGATTCAATGCACATGGAGCAGTCATTCGTGGGAAAGGTCTTATCAAGCTGGGCCATCTTGCCGCCAATGGCCGGTGATTTATCAACTAAGTAGACCCTAAAACCCGTATCGGCAAGATCAAGAGCCGCCTGGATACCGCTGATCCCACCACCCACAACCATAACATCTCCAAAATTATTGACCGCTTGAATGTTAACAGACTGTCCTTCAACTGATTCTTTTTCCACTTCTCTATTTCCTTCTTATTAATCCGGCAACAAAATACCTTTGTCGGACTATCTTGTGCATACTAAAGGGTCTAACCCTGTTCCAAGGGCAGACCGTATCGCATAATCCGCACTGATAACATTACTTGAAGGCGTCTCCACAGCTCTCTTATATGACATCGACGATCTCTTTGAATGGGGCTACAGTCTCCACGGTCTTCTTAATCTTTTTCCTTCGACTTAACGATTTTGTGTCCGTCCGGAAATGGTAGATTTTGATTCAGGGCAAGGCCCGAACTTTTTTGCAACCGCAGGCATAGTGAGCCTATTCCGAGGATTGCAAAAAGGTGAGAACGCCGCCCTGGGCCAAAAGATGCCGTTTCCGGACGGACACAATCTAGCCCTTTGATAATCGAGTGAAGGTGTCCATGACTTTCTTCTTTCCATATTTCTTTACCAGGGACTCGAACGCGATCTCCATGTCCTCAGGCTTCTCTTCTTCAGCCTTTGCCTCTTCCCTTTCTTCGTACGTCAAGGCCTCAAACGTGCATGCGTCTACGCACATAGGCTTTTCCAGAGGCGGGACACTTTCACACATATCGCACTTGAGCGGGAGACCTGAATCCGGATCTCTGAACGCACCCCTCGACGGGCAGGAGGCTGGGCAGAAGGTGCACTCGTCGTACTCCTTGCCGTCGATCATGTAACGGTTTCTCCCGTTACATTCGGCCTCCGTATACTGACCGGCCCGTATCGGCACAAATATATCTCGCGTTTCGTCCATGACGACCATGATCCGGGAACGTGCGGTATTAACCGAGCTATATTTCGGTATGGCGTGGAAGGCGGAGCACGCTATCTCACATGCTCTGCAGCCCACACATTTCTTGGTATCCACCTTTATTTCTTTGACTATTCTTGTTTTTTTCCCTTTGTTGTCCACGGCAACGCCCCTTCCTTTATTCCTTCTCTTTCTTGGCCTTGGCATCTTTAAGGGCAGTTACTTCATTCCCGGTCAAAATGCCCCTCTCGATGAGGTCTTCCGCCACGTAGCCCAAACTCAATTTCTCCAGGGTCTCTTTGGTGGGAATCCCATCAAAGGTCCAACCTTTGAAGTCATAATATTTGGTCAGCAGCAGCTGCTCATACTCCTCATTCCTTACCGCCCAGTGATCCTCCGGCGGCCTCTCCATGAATCTTCTCAGTCCCAATCTGTTATTGAGGGCTCTGACCAGATTCCGGTTCCTCTGGAAGCATTCCCATAGCCTGTCTTTGTCAAACTCCATCCCCGTCGTGTAGGTGATTATCTGCGGCATATTCCATACATGATATCCTGTGGTGCCGCCAAACTGGCCTCTGAATGATGACACGAATCCGCAAAGCCCCAAGGAATCATCCAGGTAGTGCATGCACTCATTCCAATCACAAATTTCGACCATCGCCTGGTCGGGCAACTGATCACGTTTTTCCCACTGCCGGAACCACTCATGGAACTTCTTATCCGGCACCGCGACCCAGTTCCTGATGAACTCTTCCTTCAGCTCCGGATCAGTGATCGGGTCCTGCGGGAAGGAGCCTTCAATCTGGGTGATAGCCATGTCCTCACCGGTGCCTATCATAAGGAAATAGGCCGGATTGAGTTTGCCCAGCTTGATGGGTAACTGTTCAAATTTTTTGACAGTGTTGTGATCAAATTCCTCGGCGCCGTTACCAATTATGGCAGCCGCACCGGATACGCCCTCGGCGAGAACATCTCCTATGCCATCTCTAAATGCTATTTTCTGAAGGAGATAGTAGAACCTTTGCCTGATGTCAGAGGGCATGTCAGGAAAGTCTTTTTCCGTCAGAATCCCGGCTTCCAAGAGCTCGAGGGCAAAGGCGATAACCTGCGGCGTTGAGTAGGAGTCCAACCCCAAGTCCTGTGCAATTGGGAGTATCTCGAAGGTGAAGTCCAGCTCCTGGAAGGCGGCCATGTGATAGGTGTCTTTTCCGTAGCACTTGTAGGAAAATCTTCGCCGGTTCGGCCACTTAATGAGATTGTGGCATGACTTCGGGCAGTTCCAGCAACCTGTCCAGCGGTCCATGTGGTCATACTTGAGGTTCCGCCATCTCTCTTCGAGCTCCTTGCTCCAGAATTTCTTTCGACGTACACGGGCATTGCCCCAGGAGAAATTGTTGTGATGGAAGCTGTCATCTTCATCGGTGGCCATCCAGTCCCCCACATTCGGGTTCGCATCAAGTTCCTTCCTCAGGCGTGAGCACATCTCCCAGGCTTCAGCGGGGTGGGCGAGATACACGTCTTTTGTTCCCCGGATGGCAATCGCCTTCAGCTTCTTGGCCCCCATGACCGGCCCGACCGTTCGAGCGGCGCTCGAGTTGCCGCAATCGATCGAAGCCATAATGACCCTATGCTCCCCGGCCGGACCAATGCTAGCTACCCAGGCCCTTTTGTCGTTCAACTCCTCCTGGATCAACCTCTGAGTGTCAGCCATGCCTTTTCCGCGGAGATGCCTGGCATCACGGATCTCAACTTTGTCGTTGTGTATCGATAGGTAGACCAGGTCGGGCGCCTCACCCCGAATGACTATTCTGTCATAACCGGCCATTTTCATTTCCGGCCCGAAAAATCCGCCCATCAGTGAATGGCCCATCAATCCGTTCAGCGGGGCGATGGTATCGACCGACACGCGGTTTGCGCCGGGAACGCATGTGCCGTTCAGCAGACCATTACCGAATATGAGCAGGTTGTCGGGAGACCATGGATCGGCGCCCGGAGGAACCCGATCAAATAGCAGCTTCGCGTCCATACCGTTTCCCCCGAGATACAATGCCGTATCTTTCGGATCGGTCTCTACCTTATCAATGCTTCCCTTTGACAAATCAACTTCTAATTGGAAGCCTGTTTCAGCATACCTCATTTCTTTACCCCTTTAGGTCTCTTCGCAGCCTCATGTCTGGTTGTGCTGGTTGTTAATACTTTACGTGCCTCCACGGCACTTTCTAATGGCGCACGGTCATAGAGCCGTGCCCGCCTTTCTTTTCCTTTACCTCAATTTTCTTAGGTTCTCTTGCTGGAGGTGCCACAGGAGTCTCTGTGACTGGAAGCAACCAAATAATCTCTCTCAGCGAATCCCTAAGAATTTGCTCGGCAGTTTCTTTATCCGGGGCTTCAATCTCCCTTACGTTACAGTAAACCCTGAAATACATGTCTTAACCTCCTCTAATCGCTTTCTACCCGTCCCGTAGTTATTGTTCATTGCAGGGTGCCCATATTTCATGGGTCGGTTTCTACCCGCTCAATGCCTCCTCGGGATAAATCAATTTCTAAATTATAACCTGTCTCTCCATACCTCATTTCTTAGCGCCCAAACTCTGTGAGCCTTTAACACTGTATCAAATTACTTATTTGCTTTTTAGGCGTCAGCCCTACGGATGGTGCACTGAAGTGATTTCTGGTCCGGATACCCCATGATCGGCTCCCGGCAGTTGAC
Source organism: Desulfobacteraceae bacterium (assembly GCA_050122535.1). Classification (GTDB taxonomy): domain Bacteria; phylum Desulfobacterota; class DSM-4660; order Desulfatiglandales; family HGW-15; genus JASFEQ01. The sequence continues at coordinate 5,620 of JASFIT010000135.1, forward strand.
GTCCGTGAGCAGGTTGCCGTTGGCCTCCCCGCCCCAACCATGGGGAACCAACACCACGCCCTCCACCACCCGCTCGTCAACCCGTGCCTTCATCTTCACCCAACCGCGGTTGGTCTCCACCACCACCTGGTCACCATCATCAATACCAAACTTTTTGGCTGTCTCAGGACCAATCTCGGTCAAGGCCTCAGGATAGACCTTTTTGAGGGCCTTAACCTGCCGGTGCTGGCTGTGGGTGTAATATAGGTTACGACTACCCACGGAGAGGATCAGAGGATATTTTTCCAAGAAGGCCTTCTCTCCTCGAATAGGGCCCCTTTCCGGCTCAAGATAGGAGGGCAGGGGATCAAAGCCCACATCTTCAAGGGCCTTACTATATATCTCGATCTTGCCAGATGGGGTGCGGAACAGGCCTTCCCGGATCGTGTAGTCCTTCTCTTTGTAAAAATCTCCCTCCGGCTTTTCGTTAAGGAGATAATCAAAGGAGAAACCGGTGGGCTCCAGCATGAAACTGACGAATTCCTCTTCAGATTTCCAGGGCAGCTTTTCACCCACCCCAAGTCTATGACCCAGCTCCGTGAAGTACCGCCACTCAGACCAGCTCTCGTGCAACGGCTCTATGCATTTTTTGCGCAGAATAAGGTAGGGAAGGCAGTGACACACGTTATACGTATAGCCAATCCCCCATTTCTCCAGATGTGAGCAGGCGGGCAACACATAGTGGGCCAGCTTTGCGGTGTCGGTCATGAAGAGGTCGTGGACTACCAGGAGCTCCAGTTTTTGAAAGGCCTCCCTGAAGGTGTTGGTGTCCGGCATGGATACGATGGGGTTCCCACCCTCCACCAGGAAGGCTTTCAGTTTTTCCGGGATGCTCTCTGGCACCATGGTGACCACGCCGTATGGCGCCTTTCGGCCCCAGAGATCGAAGAACAGGGGATACTCGTCGGATCCTATGGGATCCCCACCCAGGGTGAATCCTGGATTGCCAAACCTGGGCGGCGGGCTCATGACCCACCCCCCTGGCACATTGATGTTCCCTGTAATGGTCTGCAGCACGCCGAACGCACGGCTGTTCTGCGTACCGTTTGCGGTCTGGTCTTGGGTGCAGGTCCCCTGAAAGATACTTGCCCCTTTGGTAGTTGCGAACAACCTGGCCAATTTACGAATGTCCTCCGCAGGAATCCATGTGATCTCCTCGGCCCATTCTGGCGTGTACTTCTGGACATGTGGAACCAGTTTTTCGAAACCGTATGTATGTTTCTCTACGAACGTTTTGTCGTGAAGATCTTCAGCAATGATCACATTCATCATGGCGAGGGCCAATGCGCCGTCCGTACCCGGACGGATGCGCAGATACATATCCGCCTTGTCGGCCAACGGGATTCGCTTTGGGTCAATGACCACGAGCTTGGCGCCCTTTTTCAGATTCTTTTTCAGGAAGAACTTGAGGGGGAAGTCGGACTGGTCAGGATTGTGGCCCCAGAAAATGTAGAGATTGGAGTCCGGCTCTTCAACAGGATACCTCCCAAAGGTCATCTGTCTGGTACGGATGCGCATACGATAGCAAATACTCTCTACGGAGAAGAAGTTGGGGGAGCCGAAGCCAGATCTGAGCAGGTGTACCAGGGTGGACATCTCCAGGTTTTCCACGCCAATGGAACCACAAAAGATCCCCAGGATTTGTGGTCCGTATGCGTCCTTGAGGCCGTTCATCTTTACAGCAATCTCATCCAGGGCCTGGTCCCAAGAAATTTCCTCAAAGTCACCATTTACTCGCTTCAGTGGTCGCTTCAAGCGGTCAGGGCTATATATGACGTCCAGGGCGTTAGCGCCCTTGGGACAGAGCCTTCCCTTGTTTAGGGGATGGGATTCCAGGCCTCTGATCTTAACCGCCTTTCCATCCTCCACCGTCACCTTGGCCCCACAGCTGTGGTAACAGAGGGTGCAGTCCGTCAGTATCTCTTTTTTTTCTCCCATTACTGCATCTCCTTTCTTGTATTAGATTTTTATCAATGGCGTTTCCCGATGATCTGAAGGCATCGTCTGTTCTGCCTGGTCTCAAGGACCAAAGATCGTTGTTCATGTTTCTTACCAGATTGTCGAAAAACCGGCTCCTGAGAGGCTGATAGAAAATGTCCAGATGCAAGGATTCCCAAATCCCGAGGAAAGAGGCGTACATACAAGTACGCCGCAGTGACGAGGGATGAGGGTAACGCAGCAGATGGGCGTTTTCCATCAGCCTCTACAGCTTACTGTAAGCGGTAATTAATCTCTTCGGAAATCCCTTTTAATAACGCTGTTAACGCTGGAATGGAATCCTTAGGCACCTGGCGCGTCAGACCAACAGCCCAGATGGCGGCTTGAAGATCCCTGCCGTTTGCCTTAATGGGTATGGCAAAAGCAACCATCCCCTCAATGTACTCTTCCCTGTCATAGGCGATGCCTTGTTTGCGAACTTCAAGAATCTCCTCTTTATAGACCCCCTTATCGATAATGGAGTGGGGTGTATATCTTTTGAGCTCGGTTCGAGCGAGGATCTCGTCGATTAGTTCATCGGACAGTTGCGAAAGCATCGCCTTGATGCCAGCGCCCGCCAAGACCGGCATCCGCATGCCGATTTCCGATGATAATTTAATCCCATAGGCCGAATCCACTTTGTCAATAAGAATGGCATGGCCATCGGAACGAAACCCTAAGAAGGCGGAAAGCTTGGTTTTCTCGTTGATTGTCTCTAAATAGGGATGTGCGGTCTGTATGAGCTCAGAGCGCTTCCCCGCCATATTTCCAAGCATATAGAAGCGCGTGCCCAAGACAAATTTGCCGTCCGCTTGATTTTCTAGGACATTGAGGTCCATGAGCGTGTGGACGATGTTGAACACCGTGCTCTTATTCAGGTCAAGCTTTGCGGATATGCCGCTGATGCCCATTGGTTCTCTCGATTGGGCAAGCAACTCCAGGATAGCAAAGCACTTGTCTATGGCTGGTACTCTTTTGAATGCGGGGGACATAATGATACCCAAATTTGTTCCTTATAGAAAACATTTGTTCTTTATATGAAACGAAATGTTTAGATGTCAAGGGAAAAAAGCCAAAAAAGTAATCTGAAAAATTCTGTAGGGCCAGGCGTGATAGGTATCGAATCTTCAATACCGACGCACTGCCCGGTTATCAAATGATATCAAGGAATTGGGCGGAGGCATACTTGAGCATGTCGCCCCCGTGAAATAAGCCCCGCCCCAGTTGAATAAGCTGCGCATTCAACAGGGCAAGCATTTCGCAAGGCAGGCACAGGCAATTCACCAGAACAACGCAGAAATTGTGAAACCGGGGACCCGCCCGTAGGGTGGGAAGTCCAAGTGCAGCGCGGACAAAAAGTGCCTTTTCCTGATCGGGAATTAGTCGAATAGGGCGTTTACGAAATCATCAGCATCAAAAGGCCTGAGATCATCCAGCCTTTCGCCGATCCCAATAAACCCTATGGGGAGCCCAAGCTGGTGACATATGCCCACCACGATGCCTCCCTTGGCAGTCCCGTCCAGCTTGGTCAAAATAATGTCCGTTACACCGAGGGCCTTATGAAACATCTCAGCCTGAGACAGGGCATTCTGCCCCGTGGTTGCATCCAGAACTAACCATGTCTGATGGGGAGCGCCGGGCAGCTTCCGCCCTGCAACACGCTGGATCTTCTCAAGTTCATCCATAAGGTTCGTCTTGGTATGAAGCCGGCCGGCCGTATCGATGAGTACCACATCCATATCTCTCGCCTGGGCTGCGGAAATGGCATCGAAGACAACTGCGGATGGATCAGAACCCGTTTTCTGCTTGATCACCTCCGCATCCACCCTCTCCCCCCAGATGCCCAGCTGTTCAACGGCCGCCGCCCTGAATGTATCAGCGGCCACCAGCATGACCTTCTTGCCCTGCGCTTTGAAATGGTGTGCTGCCTTGCCAATGGTGGTCGTCTTGCCCACACCGTTCACACCGATCACCATGATAATCAGGGGCTCCCCAGGGCCGGGGTTCTGGTGCTCTGACGCGGATACCTTAAGGAAGGCATGGATGTGTTCCTTCAGGGCAGCCTTGAGCTTCTCAGGATCATCAAGTTCTTTCCTCGCAACTGCGGCCTGAACCCGATCAATCAATTCCTGCGTCGTGGCCACACCCAAATCGGATGTGAAAAGGATTTCCTCAAGCTCATCCAGGAGATCCGCATCAATCTCTTTCGTCCCAAAGATGAGCTGATCCAGCCTGCCTGTGAGCCCAGATCTCGTCTTTGAAAGCCCCTGCCGCAGCCTCTCGTAGAAACTCTCGGCCTTCTTTTCTTCTTTTGACTTCTTCCTTCTAAACAGCCTAATCATACGCTCGCTGGCACTCCATTCTCTACACAGAGTTATTCAATTTCACGACCCAAAGCAACAATAGAAGTGGGATTCCCCTTCTGCTTGTGGTTGCTCCGAAAGGACCACTCCCTTGTTGAACATTTTATCCCATGAGGGAGGGTAGCCAGAGGGCAAGCCAGGGAAAGGCAAAAATGAGGATGACACGAACAATATCCGCCACCACAAAGGGGAGTATGCCCCTGAATATGGTACCTAAAGGCACATCCTTTGCCACACCCGCCAGAACAAACACATTGATCCCAACCGGCGGGGTAATCTGGCCCATTTCCGCCATGGTGACCACGATGACTCCAAACCAAATGGGGTCGTAGCCCAGGCCTGTGACTACTGGGAAGAAGATAGGGATTGTGAGAATAATGGCGGGGATGATCGGCATGATGCAGCCGAGGATCACATAGACGAGCAGGATGGCCC